>JASFLD010000417.1:0-4497 GCA_050118275.1 Gemmatimonadales bacterium | reverse complement strand
CTACACGTCAAGTCGTTTCATGACAGCGACGGCGACGGAATGGGCGACTTTCACGGATTGACACAGAAGTTGGATTACCTGCAGGACTTGGGGATCAACGCGATTTGGCTGCTCCCCTTCTATCCGTCGCCACTCCGCGACGATGGCTACGACATCGCGGATTACACGGGCGTGCATCCCGCCTACGGCACGTTACGCGATTTCCGCAACTTTCTACGCGAGGCACACGCGCGGGAGCTGCGCGTGATCACCGAGCTGGTCGTCAACCACACCTCCGATCAACATCCCTGGTTCCAGCGTTCGCGAACCGCACCTCCAGGAAGCCGAGCTCGCAACTTCTACGTCTGGAGCGACACGCCGGACAGATACTCCGAGACCCGCATCATCTTCAAGGATTTCGAGCACTCGAACTGGCAATGGGATCCGGTGGCAGGCGCCTACTACTGGCACAGGTTCTACTCTCACCAGCCGGATCTCAACTTCGATAACCCGGCCGTCCGCCGGGCGATCCTCGACGTGCTTGATTTCTGGCTCGAGATGGGCGTGGACGGCCTTCGACTCGACGCCGTTCCCTACCTCTACGAGCGCGACGGTACGAACTGCGAAAATCTACCCGAGACACACGAGTTCCTGAGGGAATTGCGGCGGCACGTGGACGTGAACTTCAGTGACCGGATGCTGCTGGCGGAGGCGAATCAGTGGCCGGAGGACGCTGTCGCCTATTTCGGTGACGGTGATGAATGTCACATGGCGTTCCACTTCCCCGTCATGCCACGGCTGTTCATGGCGGTTCACATGGAGGACCGATTCCCCATCGTCGACATTCTCGAACAGACACCCGCGATCCCCGAGAACAGCCAGTGGGCGATCTTCCTGCGAAATCACGACGAATTGACGCTGGAGATGGTCACCGACGAAGACCGCGACTACATGTACCGCGTCTATGCACACGAGCCACAGGCGCGCATCAATCTGGGTATCCGTCGACGACTCGCCCCCCTGCTGGGCAACAACCGCCGAAAGCTCGAGTTGCTCAACAGCCTGTTGTTGTCCCTGCCGGGAACGCCGGTGCTTTACTACGGGGATGAGATTGGGATGGGTGACAATATTTACGTCGGTGACCGCAACGGTGTTCGGACTCCGATGCAGTGGAGCCCCGATCGCAACGCGGGATTCTCACGCGCGAACCCGCAACGGCTCTTCCTCCCCATCATCATCGACCCCGAGTATCACTACGAGGCGATCAATGTCGAGGCACAGCAAAACAATCCCCATTCCCTGCTATGGTGGGTGAAACGAGTCCTCGCCGTACGGAAACGCTTCCGGGCATTCAGTCGCGGTTCGATAGAATTCTTGCAACCAGAGAACCGCAGAGTATTGGTATTCCTGCGTCGCTGGGAGCAGGAGAACATCCTCGTCGTCGCGAACCTCTCGCGCTTCGTGCAGGCGGTGGAGATCGATCTCTCCGAATTCAAAGACGTCGTCCCTGTGGAAGTCTTCGGACGCACAGAGTTTCCTACGATCGGCGATCTGCCGTATTTCCTCACGCTGGGTCCCCATGGCTTCTACTGGTTCACCCTCGAGCGCGCTGCGGTCATCGATCAGCCCGTGGCCGTTCCCGAGACTGGCCTGCCTGAATTAGCCGTGAGCGGCGAATGGGGATCGCTACTCGTCGACAACAAGGCGGTCAGTCAGCTCGAGCGCGTCTTGCCGGCCCATCTCCAGACGCGCCGCTGGTTCGCAAGCAAAGCCCGTCGCGTCCTGGCGACGAAGGTGATCGAGTCCATCCCGGTGGCCTTCGACGGTGAGACGGCGCAGCTGGCACTGGTGCAGGTCCATTACCGCGAAGGCGACCCGGAGGTCTACCAGATGCCGCTGGCTTTCGCTTCGGGGGCGAAAGCTCAGGACCTGCTGGAGCATCAACCCCAAGCCGCGGTGGCCAAGCTGCGCACGGGCGCGGCGGACGAGGAATCTGTGGGCGTGCTTTACGACGCCCTGATCGATGAGCACTTCACCGCCGCTCTCCTCGACATCATATCGCGACGCCGCCAGTCGCGCGGGCGCTCCGGTGGTATCCGTTCCAGTAGAACGCGTGCCTTCAATCGGGTACGCGGACCGGCGGAGGACGAATTGAAACCCTCCCTGCTGGGCGCCGAGCAGAGCAATTCGTCGGTGGTTTATGGCGAACGACTCATCCTGAAGCTGTTCCGACGGCTCGACAGCGGCGTGAATCCGGACTACGAGATCGGCCGCTTCCTCACCGAGCGGGCGTCGTTTACGCATATGCCACCACTCGTCGGCGCGATCGAGTACAAACGCGCGCGGGCCGAGCCGCTCACACTGGCCGTGCTTCAAGGCTACATACCCAACGAAGGCGACGCATGGAGCTTCACGCTCGATGCGTTGGACGGCTACTTCGAGCACGTCCTCGCTCAGGCTGGCGAATTGGCGATCGAACCGCCCCCCTGGAGTTCACTCCTCTCTCACGTGCACGAGGATATACCCCACGAGGTCGCCGTGAGAGTCGGCGGCTATCTCCAGTTCGCCCGACTTCTGGGTCAGAGGACGGCAGAACTGCACATCGCCCTCGCCTCACGTCCCGACGAGCCGGACTTCGCGCCCGAACCGGTCAACGCCATGTATCGCCGCTCGCTTTACCAGTCCTCGCGAACGCGAGTCGATCAGGTTCTCGACCTCTTGCGATCTTCTCTCTCCAGGCTAGAGGAGGAGGACCGCGATGCCGCACGCAAAGTCATCAGGGTCGAGGAGGAAATCGACCAACGGATGCGAATGATCTTGGAGACCAAGACCGGGGGACGGCGCCTCCGCTGCCATGGCGATTATCACCTCGGCCAGGTTCTGTTCACCGGCAGAGACTTCCTGATCATGGACTTCGAAGGCGAGCCCGCGCGACCGATAAGCGAAAGACGCCTGAAACGCTCGCCGCTCCGGGACGTCGCCGGAATGCTGCGCTCGTTCCATTATGCCGCGGTCTCCGCTCTCATCAGCGGACGTGTGAGACCCGAGGATGTCCAGACGCTGAGCAAATGCGCCGACTACTGGTACCACTGGGTCAGCGTCGATTTCCTGAAAGCCTACCTTGGCACCGCGCAGGACGGCGACTTCCTGCCGGCCAGCGAATCGGGGATCAAGGCGCTGCTGGATCTCTGTCTGATCGACAAGGCCATGTACGAGCTCGCGTACGAACTGAACAATCGTCCGACCTGGGTAGGCATACCGCTCAGAGGCACGCTCGGTCTCATCGAAGGGACCGGAACAGAGTGAAACAACGCTGGACGCTTGAACGCGGGGTCACACTCACCCAGGACGGATCCGCACGCTTCTCCGTCTGGGCGCCGCGGGTCGGCCAAACGACCTTAGTGTTGAATCGCGATTCCGCGACCAGCGAGCATCCGATGACGCGCGGCGAAGACGGCGTTCATACCGTCCGAGTGTCGGACGTGCCAGTCGGGAGCGATTACCTTTTTCGACTCGATGGCGCACGCGATCGGCCCGATCCAGTCAGCCGCTGCCAAGCCGCCGGCGTCCACGGTCCGTCGCGCGTCGTCGACCCCATGGCCTTTGCCTGGACCGACACATCGTGGGTAGGATTGGAGCTCGACGCGCTGATACTCTTCGAGCTGCACCCGGGGACCTTTACGCCGGCCGGCACATTCGATGGCACGGTCGAGCGTCTAGGCTATTTGCGTGAGCTGGGAATCACGGCCATACAGCTCATGCCCGTCGCGCAGTTCCCCGGTCGGCGTAACTGGGGTTACGATGGCGTATACCCCTACGCACCCCAAATGAGCTACGGCGGCCCGGAGGGTCTAAAGCGCCTGATCGATGCGGCTCACCGCGCCGGGCTCGGCGTATACCTGGACGTCGTCTACAACCACCTTGGTCCCGAGGGTAACTACCTCGACGAATTCGGGCCCTACTTCACCGACCGCTACGGCACACCGTGGGGTCGCGCGATCAACTTCGACGGACCGGACAGCGACGAAGTCCGGCGGTACTTCATCGACAATGCGCTGTATTGGATGAGCGAATACCACATCGACGGCTTACGACTCGACGCCGTACACGCGATCTTCGACTTCAGCGCCCGCCATATCCTCGAGGAAATCGCAAGCGCGGTTCATGCCGAAGCCGAGTTGCTCGGCCGACGAGTTCACGTCATCAGCGAGAGTGACCTCAACGATCCACGCCTGGTCCGCCCTCGCCGGCTCGGCGGATATGAGCTAGACGGCACCTGGAGCGATGACTTCCACCATGCGATCCACGCCACATTGACAGGCGAACGACATGGCTATTATGTGGACTTCGGCGGCATCGAGCAGGTGGCGAAAGCATATCGGGCCAGATTCGTACTGGATGGCACCTACTCGCGCTATCGTCGGCGTCGGCATGGAGCTCCCGCCGATGATGTGCCGGCCGATCGGTTCATCGTTTTCGTCCAGAACCACGACCAGGTGGGGAACCGGGCGCGAGGCG
>JASFLD010000416.1:0-4509 GCA_050118275.1 Gemmatimonadales bacterium | reverse complement strand
TCCTGCTGGGTGGCATCGTGACGGCGATCTACGCCGACAACCTGCTCCACCTGTTCAAGTACTTCATCTCGCTGCCGGCGGTTTTCGGCGCTGCCATCTGGCTGGGCTTCGTCTGGCGGCGACTGACACGGACCGCGGTGATCACGCAGGTCGTGATCTGTTTCACCCTGTACGCCGTCATTCCGAACGTCTTCCCGCTGATCCGCGCCGTGCGGACGCATCCCGCTCTGACCGTCCAAACGACACCCCGCGAGGTCGTCGTCGTGACCGGCGCGTTACAGGAGGACGTCGATGCGGGCCGGGCGAGCCAGGTCGGCGAGTCGATTCGCAAGGCGCACAGGATCGAGGCCACCGGCATCTTCTTCGACAACGTGGTTCGTGTCGACCCGGACGACCCTCGGTCACCCGTCGAGGGACGCGGCCGCTTCAACGCCGAGATCTGGGTGCTCAGCGCGCTGCCCATCGACCTGGCGAGTTGGACGAAGGCGCAGCTGGTCGCGGTCCGCTTCTTCTTCGACGCCCTCTTCCCGTTCGTCCTGTTGTTCGCGATCAGCCCCTTCACGCGAGCGCCCGACGAACGCCGCCTCGATCGCTTCTACGGGAGGCTGCATACGCCGGTCCAGTCGACGATGGAGGAGGACGAGGCTGCGGTCGAGCACGCGGCGCGGCATCCGGAGAGTTTCGAGTCGCGAAAGATCTGGCGCCGCTCGAGTTGGGAGATCTTGAAGCCCGGGCGGTTGGACGTGATCGGGTTCGGCGGCAGCTGGGTCGTCGTCGTGTTGATATTGATCCTGCTCTGGCAGATGGCGAGGATCGGCTCGTGAGGGATGCGAGGATGACGGCCGGCCAGGTGGGAAGAGCGATGGAGGTGAGCCATGAGTGACGCCAGCAACAGCCGCCGGCGTTTCCTCCAACAATGTTTGGCCGGAGCGGCGGTGGCGGCGGCCGGCCCGACGGCCTGTAGCCGGCCCAGCCGCGGTTCGGATGCGGCGCCTCGCTTCGCCGAGGCTTGGGAGTCTGCGGCGGCCGATGGGCGGCGTTGGCGAATCGTGCGCGACCAGTTCCTCCTCGAGCCGGGATATGCCTATCTGAACACGGGCGGTCTGGGCCCGACGCCGCGGCCGGTGATAGACGCCTTCGACCAGGCGCGGCTCGAGTTGGAGCGACGCTGCGAGACCGGTCACGGGCTGCGCGCCGGGGTCCGCCGCGGCGCCTGCGAGTTCCTGGGCTGCCGGGAAGAAGAGCTGGCATTCACCCGCAGTGCGACCGAGGGGATGAACCTGGTGGCGCGCGGCCTGGAGCTGCGGGCTGGCGACGAGGTCGTGATGACCACGCACGAGCATCCCGGCGGCGCCATGCCGTGGTTCGCGGTGCGCGAGGATACGCCAATCCGGATTCGGACTTTCGAGCCCGGTTCGGGGGGTGATGATACGCTCGAGCGATTGCGCGCCGCGCTGACCGCCCGCACCCGTATCGTCATGGTGAGTCACGTGACGTGTACCACCGGTCTCGTCATGCCCGTGCGGGAGATCGTCGACGAATGCCGGCCGCGGGGAATCGTCTGTGTGATCGATGGTGCGCAGGCGGTCGGCCAGATTCCTGTCGATCTCGAGGCGCTGGGTACCGATTTCTACGTGACGTCCGGCCACAAGTGGCTGCTTGGTCCGAAGGGGACGGGCGTGTTGTACGTGCGCGACGAGTACCTCGATGTCTGGAAGCCGCCCTTCGTCGGCGCGTACTCGGATGCGCGCTTCGACCTGGCCGAGGGCGTGTTCACGCGATTGCGCCCGGCGTCCGCGTCGGAGTACGGGACGCGGAGCACGCCGCTGGTGATCGGGCTGGGCGCCGCGCTCGACTTCCTCTCGACCATCGGGATGGAAGAGACAGCGACGCGCGGCGCCTTCTTGGCGAGACGGCTAAGGGACGGACTCTCCATGCTGCGGGGCGTCGAACTGCTGACTCCCAGCGATGCCAGCGCGGCTATCCTGACGTTCCGCTTGCCGGTCGCCGGCGGCGATCCGTGGGAATGGTGCGACCGCTTGCGCAGAGAGCATGGCTTCCGTCTCCGTCCGGTCGGAGAGGCGGGCCTCGCGGCTGTCCGCGCGTCGACCCATGTGTTCAATTCCGAGGATGAAGTCGACCGCCTGATCGACGTCATCCGGAAACAGCTGTGATGGCTCGAGGCCGATGACCTTACGAATCGAATATCGACTATCCGAGGGCGAGAAGATGAAGCGACGGGTCCGGATCTGGCTGAGCAGGGCTGCGTTGGCCGCGGCCGTATCTCTCTCGAGCAGCCTGGCGCTGCCGAATCGCACGTCGGCGCAGGAGCGCGAAGTCTACCGCGCCCTGGCCGAGCAGGCGTTCGAAGAAGGATTGACATCGGTTCCCGAGCAGGTCGAGCGATGGAAAGAGACGTGGAAACCGGAAGCCGAGTGGGGCTACGCTCCCCCCGGGGGGCCGGTCTACTTCGCTCGCCTGGCGGGGTCGCTGTACCGGTTTACCGGGGAGGAGCGCTACGCCCGCGAGGCGATATCGTGGCTGGCCACGCAGCACGAGTACAAGCAGTACTTCCCCGAGGAAATGCGCGGCGTCCGCCCCGACTATCGAGACGGCGTCCCGACGATGACCAACTTCTTCGAGCTGTCGGCCTTCGGTGAAGCGTACTTGTCGGTGAAGGACAGCCCTTCGCTGACGTCCGCTCAGCGCGAGCGGATCGAGACGAGCATCGCTGAGTCCGCCAACTACATCTTCTTCTTCCCGGAGTGGGGGCCGCACAACCGGGCCATGCTTCGCGCCTACGGCCTGCTGATCGCGGCGCAGGCCGTGCCGGACCACCCCGACGCCGCACGCTGGAACAAGCTGGCCCGGATACTGGCGGCGGACAGCTGGGGAAAGTGGGAAGAAGAGGACGCTCAGATCTACCATCCGATCTGGTTGATCTCGCTGGTACGGTACGCGGACGCGCTGGGCGACCGTTCGCTGTTCGAGCTGCCGACCGTGCAGTACTACTTCGACTACTTCACGCATCTGCTCGACCCCACCGGCATGGTGCCCGACTTCGGGGACGCCCGCTGGCACGCCAATTGGTCGTGGTACGTCGCCTTGTTGGAACGGGCGGCGGCGGAATACGATCGCGAGGACTATCGCTGGGCGGCACAGCGCATCTTCAACGCCATGCGACCGAGCGCCGACGCACCGATCGGGATCGGCAACGGCCTGAATCTGTTGGATGCCTACCTCTGGTCCGAGGAAGGTCCCGCCGCACCACCGCCAGCCGTCAGCGAGGAGGTCATGGAGGATCTGGTCGGGAAGAAGATCGTCTTCCGCGACGGTTGGGATGAGGACGCCAACTACTTGCTACTCAACTACCGCGACGAAGGGCCGTACGCCTTGATGGCGCGCGACTACCTGCGGTACACGATACCCGTCGAAGAAGAGAAGATGCACCACGGTCACTCCGACGAGAACTCGGTCGTGCTGATGATGAGCCGCGGCTCGGTGCTGCTTGACGATGCCGGGTATCGTCCGCGTCTGCCGTCGGGCCCCTACGGGGAGTACCGTGCCGACTACTTCCACAACCGGCTGGTTTGGCGCACGGGCAAGCTGGGTCGCGAGCAGTCGCTCTGGGAGTTCCTGCGCAATTCCGGAGCCTACCGCGCCGTTGAGACGGAGAAGATCGACTTCTGGACGTCTGACCAGTTCGACTTCAGCCGGACGCGGATCAGCGACCGGCGCGATGGGGTGCAGCACGATCGTGTGGTCGCATGGCTGAAGCGCGAGAACGTGTACGTCGTGTTCGACGTGGTGAAGTTCCTCGCCACCGACTACTACACGCTGGCCACGTTGTGGCACGGGACCACCGTGGTGGACCAGGGTGATGGGTACTTCGTGACCGCTGTGGACTACATCCGCGGCCAGCCGCAGCCGCAGGGCACGGCCCTGCGCATCGAGATGCCGCAGCGTGAGATTCGCCGCGAAGGCCGCTTCGCGATCACCCGCAACAACGAAGAGAACACGGCGGTATTCCAGAGCCTGGCTAGCCACTACCTGGAAGGCCAGGTGGAGACCTTCGTAACGGTGCTCGTCCCCGTGCCACGCGACGACCCGGATGACTCGCCCGTCGACGCTATCCAGGTGATAGCGCCGCCCGAGGAACGCGCGGGAATCGGCGTCGCGCTGGAGGTGGACGGTCAAGAAGTCTACGTGTGCGCCAAGACCGATCTGCTGCGTGACATACTGACGGCCAACAAGCGCCCGCGCTACACGTTCGAGTCGGGAAAGGTGAGCTACGGACCGTTCGTCACCGATGCGAGCTTCTTCTTTGCGCGCCGTGCCGACGACTCGCTCTACTGGGCGGGGACGAACCTGGTCGGCGCGCGCTACGAGGATCAGGAGCTATTCACGGCCCCGCCCTCGACCTTCACCTTGGAGCCGGACGATTGGAGCACCGGCGTCGGGCCGCCCAAGTGGCGCTTCTGGGAGGATCGAATCGAAACGAATTGAATA
>JASFLD010000415.1:0-4529 GCA_050118275.1 Gemmatimonadales bacterium | reverse complement strand
CAGCGCGATCTCCGACACGAAGACGAGGTTCGACACGGGCAGAAGCGTGACCGCGGCCCAGAGGACGGCGACGGAGAACTCGGGTCGGCGCCGGAAGGCGATCACGGCCAGTACCACCGTTATCGCGACCAGACCGATGCCCAGCGCGCCCAGCGGGGTCAGCCCGCTCACCGGTAGAATCACGGCCGGCGAGTAGTCGGACGAGAGATCGAGGGGCAGGACCGCCAGCTGCAGGTAGCGCGGCCAGACCCTCGCCATGGTGAAGAAGCGGGCGCGGAAGCTCGCGTCGGCGGCGAAGAACCAATCCGGCGCGCCTCCCAGAGGAGCGCCGAGCACCCGCCAGCGGATTCCGAGATAGGCGAGGAGAATCAGGGCGAGGATGGCGATGAGCGGCGCTCGCGAGCGGGCATAGGCGCCGAATCGGGAGAAACCACGGCGCGCCAGTTCGGGCAGGTCCAGAACGAGCAACAGCGCCGGGAGCACGACTCCCAGCTCTTTCGAGAAGAGGGCGAGCACGTACAGGGCGGCTATGGCCGCCAGGCTGCCGGGCCCCAGACGCCCGTTTCGCCTGACGACGGCGACGTAGACCAGGCAGGCGCCGAGGATGAACAGGGCGGTCAACAGCTCGGCCCGGCCTACGACGTTGGCGACGGCCTCGGTGTGCAGCGGATGGACGGCGAACACCGCCCCGCCCAGCAGCGCCGCCCACCAGGGGAAGAAGCGGAGCAGCAGCGCCGTCGCGGCCGCGGTCACGGCAGAATTGAGGAGAAGGTTGGTCAGGTGGAAGCCGAAGGGATTCCCGCCCCACATCTGCCAATCCAGCGCGAAGGTCAGCAGCGTGAGGGGGCGGTAGAGGCCGCTGCCGAAGCGGCTGGCCCAGTAGTCGGTGGTAAGAAGCTCGGGCAGGTGCGTCAGGCCGTGCACCAGCTCGCGGTTCTGGATGATCCAAACGTCGTCGTAGGCGAAGCCATTGGCCAGCGAGTTGGCGAACACCAGAAACGCGAGCAGGGCGGTTGCGCCGATGACCAGCGCCGAGGTTCGATCCGGCGATCGTGAGATCGCGTTCACGGCGCGTACATCCCCGGCCGGCTTCCGCCTGCCGCCGCGTCAGGCGGAGCGGTCGCGCCGGTCCGTAGTGCTTCGAGATGGGTGGCGAAGATCAACACGCCGCTCCGAGTGACGAACCGCAATTCCAGACAGCCCGGATAATCCTCCAACAGCGAATCGATCGTCCGGGCCGCCTGCGGGAAGTCACGTAGCCCGGCCAGGTAGTCGACGCCGGATGTGACCAGGAGCTGGGCCAGCGGCTCGAGCGACGGGGGCGGGGTCCCGCCATCATACCAAACATGGATGGGCTCGTAGTAGTTGGGCACCGTTTGCCTTCCCGTGTAGAGCGAGACCAAGGCATCGAACTCGTAGGCGATCACGGCATCCGTCGGAGTGTTGGTGATCACCCATTCCACCGTTTCGGCCGCGCCCCGCGATCTCATGAGCTCCGCACCGTCCCAGACACGGCGGGCGAGTGACCGGCCCCCAGCGTAGGCCAGGTTGATTGCCACGACTCCCCCAACGCCCAGCCAGGCGAGACCCAGCCACCTTCCCCGCCCGCCGGGATGGATGTTGGCCCCTAGCCGCTGTCCGACCTCGATCCAACTCACGGCCGCCAGAGCCAAGAGAAGCGGAAAGAGGATGAACGTGAAACGGAACGGCGGGAACGACCATATCGAGATGACCGCCAGGTAGATCCAGGCGTAGGTGACCGTCGCGGGCGCCCGCTTCCAGACGATGCGCGAACCGAGACCCGCCAACGCGATCAGCGACCCGCCCGTGACGATTTGCGCCACGGATCCCCAGCGAGGGACCAATTTGCCGCCGAGCGTCTGGAGGATAGCCCCGAAGTTCGTCCAGAAGATCTCCAGCGCCCGGGCTGGAGACCCGGCCAGATTCGCCAGGTAGAGTTGTACGTACGAACCGTAGCGCGGCACGAGGGCTTCAGGCACGACCCCGGCATTGGCGACCGTGTACACCGCCCATGGCAAGATCAGGGCGCCGGCCGCCGCGGCCACCTGCGTCGCCCGCCGCGGGCCGCTCCGCACCCACAGTCCCAGCACCACCGCCGCCACCGCCGCGACCCCGACGGCTCGCGTCAAAACGGCCAACGCGGCCAGCAACCCCACGGCAACGACGCGATACGTGGGCGCGTCGCGCGCGATACGGTCCCCCGCCCAGAGCGCCGCGAACACGACCACCAGATAAGTCGGCTCGGACAGCAGCCCGGCGGTCACCAGCATGATCGAACCGGCGGCGAAACCGAGCACGGCGACGCCGGCGGCAACGTAAGTCGGCAGGATGCGGAGCGCGGAGAGGAGCAAAGTGAACAGGCCGGCGGCCAGCCCGATCAGCAGGCCGTTCCAGACCTTCATCGCCCACAGCGCCGCTTCCTGCGAGCTCGCCAGTCCCCAGAACGGGACCAGGCTGAGCGGATAGACGGGCGGATACTTGATGCCGGGCAGATCCTGCGGCAGATAAGTCAGCCGGTACCCTTCACCGGCCGCCACGGCCTTCGCCAGAAGCGCGTAGATGCCGTCATCGTAATTCACGCCGACCAGGGCCGAGTTCTGCGCCCAGACCCCCAAGGCGGCGACGACCACACCGACTCCCAGAGCGACGAGGCCGCGCTTCATTTGCTCGCTGAGCGTCCCGCTCGGCCGCATCATCGGGCGCCTCCCCGCGAAGCCGACCTATCGGTCCCGTCCGGTGCGGGGGCACTCGGAACCGTCAGGGGCACCAGAACCGGCCGCGCGCCCGGTTCGCTGGAGGCGGGCGCATAGAGATAGGTAGGCCGGCCCGGGAAGCCGGAAATCAGTCTGGCGTTGAGCTGCGGCTCCAGGTAGCGGGCGTAGATGACGCCCCGTCGAAGCCATGGATCGTTCCGCCAGACGAACGGCTCGTAGCGTACGAAGCCGCTCTGGTCCCAGCGGACCTGCTCAAGGCACCGCTCCGACAACGGCTCGGTCGCATCGAGCCTCACCATGACATCCGGCAAAGCGGCGGACCCCAGGGGCAGGTCCGCCGAGCGCCACTCGGCCAGCCGGCTCCGCAGCTCTTCCGCCACGCGTGCCGGATCGCTACCCAGCGCCACCGACGCGTCCGCCTCGTCCAATGCGCGCTGCAGCCGGCACCCGTCAACGCTCCGCAGGCTGCGCTCGACCTCGGCCGCGGGCAACTGCCAGCCCCTCAGGCGGCCGACCAATCGACTGCCCCAGCCGACCTTCACGAAGACCACCGCCTCCCGGATGTTCTCGCGCCGGGCCTGCCGCTCCGGATGGAGCGCGAACTCGGGCGCCATGCCCGCCACGACGCCGGCGTTGCGTGGCAAGGAGATCGCCACCGAATACATGATCGCGCCAGCGACGACGATCCGCAGGACCGGCCTCCAGCCGCGAAGCCGTCGATCCAATGCGCCGATGCCGGCCGCCGTCAGCAGCACCGCCGGAATCACCGAGGCAAAGAGGAATCGGGGGCCCAGGTAGCTGTCGTGATGCCAGTAGAAGAAGTAGGCGCACGGCGCGGCCAAGAACGTCGCCACGAGTATCCCGACGCCCTTTCGGACTTCCGCGTCACGACCGGCCCAGGCCAAGACCAGCAGGACGAACAACAGCGAAGGCAACGGCCAACCGAACAGTTCGGCATTCAATCTCTGGAAATCGATCGACGTGTTGGCCAGGGAGCGGAGCGGCGTGAAGGGCTCGCCCCACGGGTCGGGGTGAAAGCCCAATCCGTGACCGCTCCCCCAGAGGAGCGTGTAGCCGAAGCGCAGGGGGTGCCCCGTCGTGATGGCGTTGTAGGCGGCGAGCGGGGTCACCGCGACGACGCAGGCCACACCCAGCGCCAGCGCCGGCTTCCAGCCGCGACGTAAAGCGACCCACGACACCAGTACCGCTCCCCAGGCCAGAGATTCCAGCGGGCGAATCGCCACGGCGAATCCCAGGCCGAAACCGGCGGCGGCCACCCAGCGCGCCGCGATCCCGTCCTGCACGACGCGAACGACGGCGTACAAAGCCAGCGCCAGGAAGAAGACGGCGGTGACGTGGTTCATGTAACTGCCGCTCATCAACAGGACGAACGGCGCCAGCGCGAACAGCAGGGTCGCCAACCTGCCGACCCCCTCCCCCAGCAACCGGCGCGCGATGCCGTACACGAGGGGCACGGTGGCCGCCAACACCAGGGGATTGACCAACCAGGGGACGCCGGCGCGCATTCCCAGCGCCAGCAGCACCGAGTGGCCCGGCGGATACTGAGAGAACCAGCGGCCGTCGTGTTGAAGCAGGAACTGGCCGATGAAGAACTCGATCCGTTCGGGGGCCGGAGCGGTGGCGTGACCCTGCGCGAAGATCCGGGCTTGGAACAGTTGCGCGACGGTGTCGAGGATGTGCGGGTTCCGGCCGAACGCCAGCGCGGCCAGGAGAGCGGCGATCGACCCGGCGACGAGCGCGGCGCCGAGTGCAAAGGTCGAGGCTGGCAGCTTC
>JASFLD010000414.1:0-4531 GCA_050118275.1 Gemmatimonadales bacterium | reverse complement strand
ATGGAACTTGAGCAGGTTTTGCAGGTACTGAAACGCTGACTTTGGACACTGTCCTGCCGGAAATGCGAACCGCATTGTCCGGCGTTCCCGGACGCCCCGCCTGACCCCAACAGTTTCGATAGTCCTTTTACGCCCGGTGGTTTTCGGGTAACATGCCGCCGCTCTTCTGGGATATACTTGAACAGATACAGTGTCGGGGCGTGGCGCAGTCTGGTAGCGCACTACAATGGGGTTGTAGGGGTCGCGAGTTCGAATCTCGCCGCCCCGACCAAGAGTATTCCCAGGTCACAATTACGGACGACGCCGAAACTGGTGGCCGGCCACCAGAGGCCTCGACATTGCGCCGCCTATTGCATGGAAAGCACACCGGCCAGAATACCGTGTTCGGCTACCGGTCCCAGGGTAGATCGGGGACATGGTTCCCCCGATCCTAGCGAAACCGGCTCGCCGAAGATATGATCCTATCTGTAGTTCTCTTGAAGGACGCTTTGCATGGTTAAGAGCCGTTCCGGTGTTCTCCAAAACGTTTGAAAGGTTCCGGTTCTCTAATGAGAGACCCTGGAGGGGAATTCGGGACGTTTCGCCGCAGCCGGGGCGGTGCTTCCGGAGGGTGGCAGGTGGAGGTACAAAATGCGATTCCTTATGACGGTTACGTTTCCGAACAACGAGTTTAATGCAGCGGTCAAAGACGGCAGCATCGGCGAGAAAATCGGCCGGATCCTTGAGAAGCAAAAGCCCGAAACGGCTTACTTCACTGAGCAGAACGGGGAGCGGGCGGGCGTGATGGCGGTCCAGATGAGCAACCCCTCCGAGATCCCAAGTTTTGCCGAGCCGTGGTTCGTCACCTTCAACGCCAAGGTGGAGTTCCGGGTGGCCATGACGCCGGAGGAACTGCAGAGGGCCGATCTTGAGCGACTCGGCAAGCAGTTGGCCCAATAGCAGGCGAGTCGCCGGCATATGTCTCGATTCTCTCCGGACTCGTGACATATGCGCTTTGGCCACGGAGTTTTCGGTTGCCAAAGTTTCGGCAAGCTGCTGCGGATCTACGTTGGGGTCGGTCCTTGGCTTTCTAGTGAGATTCGTCGCGTCGCCAACGATCATCACACCGCCTGGACGACACCGGAACTCGCTCGACAGTCGGTCCGGGGAGACAGTAACAGCGGACGCTGGCTGGCAGACCTTACGCAGTCAGCGTGGGGGGGAGATGTGTCTTGACAGCCTGCCCCATGGAAAGAATTTCAACCGCATAGTTCCGCCGCCTGACAGGCCGGATCGCACCCGATTCGAGCCGACTCTATCAGCGCGATCATACGTGTTCAATACGAGCGCGGGATTCCCGGCGCGGCCGCCCGGCAGGCGAATTGCGATCAGGATAGAATCTGTCTAGTATTTCGAAGTTCGGAGCGATCGTCCGCCAAGCACGGACTTCAGGGGCTCGCAGACCTCCCGACATCCTTTGCGACCAGCACCTCCGGCGCTGCGACAAGCCCATTGGATTTCCAATAGAGGGAGGTCTCCCCATGTCATCCTTCTTCCCTGCCGACCCGGGTCCGGCCGCACGTCGGACTGCACTCGCGCTCCTCGTCTCGCTGTTCGCCCTCGCGGAACCGGCCGCGGCCGCCTGGGAGAACGGCTACTGGGCCACCGTCTTCACCCCGACCGACTCCGCCGAGAAGGCGGTCTGCGCGGACGGGCAGGGTGGCACGCTGGTCGCCATGTTCGACGCCACTGCCTCCCTGCTGAGGGTCCACGTCAGCCGGCTGGCCCCCGACGGCACCGAGTTGTGGGGCGACGGAGGTGTCGCCGTCCCCTTCGACGTGTACAGCGACGAGCAGCAGGATCCGGTCGACGTGGCCCCCGACGGCACGGGCGGCGCCTACGTTGCCTTCCAGGAGATCTGGGGCACCACGCACTACCTGACTCTGGCTCACTTCGACAACGACGGCTCCTTGGACTGGGTCATGCCGAAGGCGGACTTCCACTACCAAGGCGGTGCGCTGGGCCTGCGCGTCGTGGCGGCTTCCGGCGGCGAGGCCATCCTGGTGTGGCCCGACGACCCCGTCGACACGTTGGCGCCCGAGAAGCTGCTGGCCATGCGCGTGGACGGCACCGGCGCGACGTCCTGGACCGTCGCGGTGAACCAGACCATCGACGTGTTCGACAGCCCGTCGGCCTGGGACGTCTCCTCCGACGGGATGGGCGGCGTCCTGGTGGCCTGGAACGCCTACGACAGCGTCTCCACCCTGCACGCCAAGATCCAGCGCATCACCGCCGCGGGGTCCGTCCTCTGGGGCAGCGACGGTCACGACATCCCCGGCTGGATCGGTCCCACGCGCGTGCTGCCGGACGGCGCCGGCGGCGGCTACGTGGTGACGAGCCTGGGTTTCGGGGAGACCTACGGGCAACGCATCGACGTCAACGGCAACGCGCGCTGGGGGTCGGGCGGGATTTTACTGCAGGACGCGGCGACGTACCCGAATCCCTGCAGCTTCGACATCTGCGTGTCCGGCGGCGACCTCCACCTGGTCCAGGGAGTCACCGATCTCTACGTCCAGCGGGTGGATCTCTACGGGAACAAGCAGTGGGGCGCCAACGGTCTGGCGATCACCAGCCGGGCCGGCTGGCAGGACGGAGCCAGCATCGACAGCGACGGCCAGAACGGGGTGATCGTCGCCTATCAGGATCACTACTACAGCGCCGTGAGCGATCCCTACGCACGCGCGCTGAGCGTTACCCGCCTGGACCTGACCGGCGCCAAGGTCTACGAGCCGCATCTCCGAGGGGGTGGACGTGGTCGGCGGAGGCGACGGCAGCGCCCATGTAGTCTGGCTGGAGGGCTACGACGACAACAGCGACGACGAGGTCTACGCCATGGGTCTGGGAGCGTCCGGCGGCGTCACGGCGGTCGACGACGGCGCGACACCGACGCGGCTCGTCGGACCGGAGCCCCACCCGAATCCCTTCAATCCCCGGACGTCCCTAGCCTACACGCTGCCCGCCCCCGGGCACGTACGCCTGACCCTCCTCGATCTGCGCGGCCGACTGGTGCGGACGCTCGTGGACGCGGACCAGGCGGCGGGCCGGCACGACGCGACCTGGCGTGGACGGGACCGGGCGGGGGCGCCGGTGGGAAGCGGCGTGTACGTGGCGCGGCTGGAGTACGGCGGGAAGGCGCGGACGCGTAAGATCGTGCTCGCGCGGTGAGCGTGCCGGCGAACCGACGCCGCGGTTCCTCTATACATCGAATTCGTCGCCACGGTCTCCTCTTCGACCGTCCTTGGTACGACCTCGTTCCGGGCATCACCGCGCCGCGGATCGGTCTTGGCCACCGTTTCTCTCATCTGATAAAGTGCGTTCGTCGCGCCAGAAGTCAGTCCGAGGCGTACGCCGGCCAATCGCGCAATCGGTTCTTGTGAGCGCGCAAGCCCGCGTCACGCGTCGTGCCGAGGACAAGGAGGTTGCCGCATGAGCGAACGGACGGAGATAGTCGCTCCGAAGTCGCGACTCACCGACCTCTACCTGAAAGAAGACTGGTGGGCCATCTGGCTGGCGTTGGGGATCATCGCCGTGGCCCTGATCTTCTTCTTCGCCGGCTCGACGATCAACCCGATCGCGGTGAAGCCGCCGGTTTGGCAACACGCCGGAGCGCTGGGGGATCACTTCGCGAACACGTGGCCCTGGTATCTCGCGCAGTTCGTCATGTGGCTCGTCATCTTCGCGATCAGCACTACGATCATGGGCTTCAAGGTCAAGGAGTACGTCCCCGGATTCGCGATCCTCTACGCCGTGGCTACGTTGATCTTCGTCGTCTCCTCGTGGAAGACGATGAAGGACTACAACATGGAGGCGCCCCTGGTCGCGCTCCTTTTGGGGCTCATCGTCGGCAACGTGTCCAGGCTTCCCGCGTGGTTCGACGCGGCGCTGCGTACCGAGTACTACATCAAGACGGGGATCATCCTGCTGGGGGCGACGCTCCCGTTGACCATCATCGCGCAGGCCGGCCCGCTCGCCTTTCTCCAGGCCTCGATCGTGTCGCTATCGACCTTCTTCACGATCTTCCTCGTCGGCCGTTTCGTCTTCGACCTCGACCGGCGCTTCTGCGCGACGATGGGGGCGGGGGGATCCGTTTGCGGCGTTTCGGCGTCGATCGCAGTCGGCGGGGCCGTGAAAGCGGAGAAGGACCACCTGGCGATCAGCATTTCGCTGGTCACGATCTTCGCCATTGTCATGATTTTCGTCCTTCCGTTCGTGTGCAAAGCCTTGAAACTCGATTTCGGCGTGGCCGGCGCCTGGATCGGCACCTCGGAGTTCGCCGACGCCGCCGGTTTCGCGGCGGCCCAAGCGCTGGGCGACGCGACCGACAAAGCGATTCGCGCCTACACGTTGATGAAGGTCATCGGGCGCGACATCTGGATCGGCTTGTGGTCGTTCGCGCTCGCGATCATCTCGGTGGTCTACTGGGAGAAGAAGAGCGGCGGCGGCGCGAGCGTAACCCCCGCCGAGATCTGGTGGCGTTTCCCGAAGTTCGTGC
>JASFLD010000413.1:0-4536 GCA_050118275.1 Gemmatimonadales bacterium | reverse complement strand
GATCACTGATGATACGAATCCTCGCCTCACGGTCTACGTGAGCCGTGACGGTTGAGACGGTCGGCGCCCTTCCGATCGATCCCACGCGGCTTCGGAGCCTGGGCTGGCGCTCCTTGGCAGGGCTGGCGTTCCTTGGGCGCGGGTCGCTCGTGCTGCCAACGATATGAGGTGCACTGCCGGGAGCCGAGCCCCGGGCGGAGCGGCCATCAAGCTCTCTGCATCATGGGCGCCGGGCGGAGTGCGGCCTGAATCTCCCTCAGGCGTGCCGGCTCGAACTTCTTCAGTCTGCGCTTCATCAGCGCGATCACCTCGCCCTCGGAGAGCGGATTGTCGGGATCGAGGTTGACGTGATACCTCGCCAGGGTGTGGTATCTCTTGAACATCAGCAGCAGGAAGATCCCGAAGTAGTCGATTTTCTGGAATACCAGTGACTGGTTCTCGATCATCTCCCGCCGTTTGTCGAGGAAATCGGTGGGCATATCCAGCCAGTGGCGATCCTGCTTCAGGTGGTGTCCGAGATGGTAGCCGTCGTTGAAGCAGCGATGGTTGTACCTGCTGTTGATGAACGTGACGACGGTCCGGTAATCGTTGGTCGGGTCATCGGGATCGACGAAAGCGTGTTGCGCCCAGTTGCCCATCATCAGCAGAACGCGAGTGGTCAGGAGAGGAACGGCGAAGACTACGACGGCGGCTTGCCAATTCCAGAGCAGGGCCAGCACGGTGAGGACCAGGAAACTCAACTCTCCGCGCAGCAGAAGCCTGGCCAGTCGGTACCGGCCACGCCGCTTCATGTAGAGGTACAGGCTGGGCAGCCCCATGACGACGAATCTCGCGACGTACTTGGTCCAATCGATGAAGCTGTCACGCTGATAGGGCATCGTCGAGCTGAGATCAGCGGGCAAGTTCCCGTCGGCGTGGTGCATGCCGATGTGGTGCACGAAATACGATTCCGGAGGTTGCCCGAAGAATATTCCCAACACCCACGGAATGTAGTGGTTGAGCGACTTGTACTCACGCTTGAACAACCTGCGATGACACGTGTTGTGCAGCATCAGGATGAACGGACCGAGGAACCACAGGTAGAGCGCCCAATAGATCGGAGCTATCCACCAGCGGAAGTTGCCGGGTATGAAAAGATACACGGCGGCTGAGACGAAGATCGCCGTCAGGATCAGAGATAGCCGGATGAACGGGAGGTCGCGTTCGTCGTGGATGAGTCGGTCGAACAGCTTCTTCAATAACCCGGGTTTCTCCGGCGGAGTCCAGGTAGGATCGGATATCTCGAGAAGGGAGTCGCGGATCATCGGGCCTCGCGCCGGAGAGGTGTCAGTAGCAGATTGGTCGGGGCATATGATAACCCGCCTACTAATCGCAGACCAGCCCGAGGCATCGCGGGGTCGGGCACCTTCGTGCCGACTGTGGTCCCGCTGGACTCGGCAGCCTCTCATACCAGCCGTGTGCTTAGGTTGGCCAACCCTGGGGAGCATCGAACGGCCGTGAGTGTAGATTGAACGCATGAAGCGTCAGGGAAGGATCCGCGTCGGCCTGCTAGCCACGGCGTTTGCCGGTTGCGGCGCGGTAGCTGTCGCAAATTGTGGTGGCGACGTTCAGTCACCGGCGGCGCGAGAGTGGCCACCGGAACTCGAGCTGTGTAACGTTGCTGGCATTTCAGGCGCTCGCTGCGGCCGCTTCTCCGTGTTCGAGGACCGCGAGGCGCAGGCTGGTCGTCGCATCGACATCGCGGTCGTTATTCTGCCGGCGGCGGAGGATGACCCCGAACCCGATCCGATCCTGTTCGTCCCCGGTGGTCCTGGCCAGGCCTCGACGTCGCTCGTCGCCTTCGCGAATGCCGCCTACTCTCCGCTCAGACAGCGGCGCGACCTGCTGTTCATCGACCAGCGTGGTACCGGCAACTCGAATCTGCTAGCCTGTCCGGGTCCGTTTCCCAGCGGGGACGCCTCGGTCCTGGGCGCGCTCTTCCCCCCGGACCATATCCATGCATGTCGCGAAGACCTGTCGGTGCGGGCCGATCTCGGGCTCTACGCCAGCCACCTGGCGGTGGACGACTTGGCGCAGGTGCTGACCGAACTGGGCTACCCTAGGGTCAACGTGATCGGCACGTCGTTCGGAACGCGGGTCGTTCAGGTGTTCCTGCGACGGCATCCCGATCGAGTGCGAACGGCGGTGCTGAACGGGGTCGTGCCCGTGAGCCGGAACGTTTATCTGCACGCGGCGGCCAACGCTCAAGCGGCCCTCGACTTGCTGATCGAGGAGTGCGATGCGGATCCCGGCTGCGCCGATCTCTATCCTGATGTCGGATCGAGGTTTTGGGATGTCGTCGGTCGGTTCGCTGACGGGCCCATCGAAGTGCGCCGGCCGCTGGGCACCGTCGAGTTCGACCGCGGCGACTTCGGCTACGCCGTCCGAGGCATGCTCTACGGCGAGTTGGCGGATGAGATCATACCTTGGACTTGGGACGCCTATCTGACCGACGACTTCACGCGCTTCGCCGACTACGCCATCGAGCGCGCGGCCTGGGTCGCCAGCCCAACGTACGGGACGGGGATGCACTTGTCGGTCATCTGCAGCGAGGACATCCCCTACACGAACGGCGACATAGACGCGTTGAGCGCCGGGACGTTCTTGGGACGCCATCTCTACGATCGCTACGCGGCGGCCTGCCAGCGTTGGCCGCAGGGTCCGGTCCCCGCCGACTTTCACGAGCCAGTCGTTTCGTCGGCTCCCGTGCTGTTGATCTCCGGCGAGCGCGATCCGGTGACGCCGGCCGCGTGGGCCGAGGAGGTCGCAGCGTCACTCCCCAACAGCCGACACATCGTGGTCGCGCTGGGCGGGCACGCGATCGTCGGGCCCTGCACCCTGGAGATGCAGCGTGCGCTCATCCGCAACGGCTCGGTGGACGGTCTGGGTACCGCCTGTCCCATCGGTGGGTGAAACGTGCTCATGGCCCGGGTGCTGGTCGCCGTTCTGTTGGGCTTCCTGCTGCTGCCGACACCGGGCAGGGCGCAGACGGACTCGCTTACGGTGTTACCGATTCGCGTCGAGGTGTCGAGCACCATCCGGCGACTGATCGATGAAGAGGATACGGACGGCGACAAGAAGATCACGATCGACGATCGTTTCATCGGCGGGGGTCGGTGATGAAAACTTTGGGTCGTCGACACGCGAGGCCGCCGGTACGAGATCGCCGGGACGTACAGACTCTCCAGCCTGCTCCAAGTACTCACGCTGGCGCGGGAAGCCGGCCGAGATACCGCCGGACTGGATCGCGACAGAATCTTCGAGAATCCCGTTCACCGCATCTCGCGCCGCATCCGCGACGTCTTCTGGGATGGGCTCACCAGAAAGATCGGTGAGCGGAATCTCGTCGCGCTGGTCACCGACGACAAGACGACTACCGTCGACGGTCGCCGCTACGTCTACGTGCCGCACCGCGACGAGGACGCGTACGAGTATCTCTCAACCGTCGCGGATCGGCACCCCGATCTGCGGATCAGCGTCGTGCGGCTGCCCGAGGTCGTCACTCCCGAATGGGTGCGCAGTCGTAACGGACGTCACGGGCTGCTAAGTCTGGCCTTGACGCGCTCGGCGGACGGCGGCCGGGAGGGGAAGCCGTTCGTGGTGCCGGGTGGCCGCTTCAACGAGATGTACGGTTGGGACAGCTACTTCGAGACACCTGGCTTGATGGTCGACGGCCGCGTCGATCTCGCCAAGGCGATGGTGGACAACTTCGTCTACGAGATCGAGTACTACGGCAAGATCCTCAACGCGAACCGCTCGTACTACCTGACGCGCTCCGAGCCGCCGTTCCTGACGTCGATGGCGCTGGCCGTCTATCGGCACCTTCCAGACGATACCGCCAGCGTGGTGTGGCTGCGTAACGTCTTCAGGGCCGCGATCAAGGAATACCGCGAGGTGTGGATAGGCGAGGCGCGGCTTACCAAGATCGGGCTAAGCCGGTACTACGGTTCTGGGATCGGACCGCCGCCCGAGGTGGAGCCCGGACACTGCGATGCCGTCTACGCGCCCTACGCTGAGCGACTGGGCATGACGGTCGACCTCAACTCGCTGCTCTACAAGATTGAGCTTGACATCGCGCAGACCATCGAGCGCCAGTTTGCCGACTCGCTGGCGCTGGAAGACGGGAGTGTGGAACGGGGCTCGTCCTGGTACAGGCGTGTGGGCGACGAAAGGAGTTGATGAACCGGTACCTCTGGGATCCAGAGCGAGGTCTCTTTCTCGACTATGATCTGGTCAACCGGCGGCGCGAGGTCTACATCAGCGCCGTCGCATTCTATCCGCTCTGGTCGGGCCTGGCCACGCCGGCGCAGGCCGAGTCGATCGTCCGTACCGCGTTGCCGGCGCTGGAGGAAGCCGGCGGTATCGTTGCCTCGACCGAGGCGTCGCGCGGCCCGCTGTCCGAAGGCCGTCCGGCGCGTCAATGGGATTACCCCAACGGATGGGTACCGCATCAGATGCTGGCCTTGCGGGGGCTGCTCAACTACGGTTACGTCGAGA
>JASFLD010000412.1:0-4552 GCA_050118275.1 Gemmatimonadales bacterium | reverse complement strand
CGAGCTCCTTTTCCGGATGCGCTTCCTGAACGTTGTCCGACATCGAGCACTCGGTGACGAGCAGGATCCGCTGCGCATCGCTCCGGTCAACGAAGGCCGTCATGCCGGTAGTGGATCCGACGAAATCCGCCTCGTCACAGACGTCGGGAGAGCATTCGGGGTGAGCGAGAATCACGAGGCCGGGGAACTGCTTGCGATAGGCACGCAGTTCCTCGACGGTGAACTGCTCGTGCACTATGCATCGCCCTTTCCAAGCGATGACCTCGACATCGGTCTGCTTCTGTACGTTTCGGGCCAGATATTCATCGGGCAGGAAGATGACACGGTCCACGCCGAGCGACTCGACGACGGCATTGGCGTTGGCTGAGGTACAACAGATATCGGATTCCGCTTTGATGGCGGCCGGCGTGTTCACGTAGGTGACGACGGGAACGCCGGGATATCGCTGCTTGAGCAACCTCACGTCTTCGGCGGTGATGCTCTCGCTCAACGAGCAGCCGGCCTCGGGATCGGGTATGAGGACACGCTTCTCGGGATTGAGGATCTTCGCCGTCTCGGCCATGAAGTGGACGCCGCAGAGGACGATGGTGTCTTCTTCGGCTTCCATCGCCTGTTGCGCCAGTCCCAGTGAGTCGCCTCGATAGTCGGCGATTCCGTAGAAGATCTGCGGCACCTGGTAGTTGTGGGCGAGGATGACCGCACCGATCTCCTGCTTGAGTCGACGGATCTCGTGGATCAGCGGCGCCTGCATTCTCCATTCGAACTCGGGGACGAGGTGTTTGAGCTTGTCGTAGATAGGCGCCGTCGCGGCGGCGACTTCCGGCGTGTACTCGAGTTTCCCAGGATCGGTCAGGATTGTTGTCATTTTCCTTACAGCGAGTTGGGGCCGTCTGTGTCGCGTCTGTTACACCGCATTGCCACTGAGGTGCCGGGAAGTTTCGGCATAGACGGTGACAAAATCAAGTCGCGAGAGAAAGCAGGGTTGACCGGGCGAGAGTCGGGCAGTGATATTGGGGCGGCCGTGAAGGGAGCGATGGGCCGCGGACCGGCGCTTAGATGTGCGCGGTTCGAGGAAAGTCCGAGCTCCGCAGGGCAGGGTGCCGGGTAACGCCCGGGCGGCGAAAGCCGATGGAAAGTGCCACAGAGAACAGACCGCCCGTAGCCGAACGCCTGGGCGTCTGGCGCGGGTAAGGGTGAAACGGTGGAGTAAGAGCCCACCGCCCGGCCGGGTAACCGGACGGGGCACGGTAAACCCCACCCGGAGCAAGGCCAAGTAAGGGGAGAGTGGTGGCCCGCCGCGCTAACATCCCCGGGTAGGCCGCTAGAGGCGCCGGGAGACCGGCGTTCGAGAGAAATGGCCCCAGTGAACAGAACTCGGCTTACGTCTCCCTTCCGCGGTTCGAGCCCCTCCATCGGAGGGGCTTTTGTTGACGGTCAGATGCGAATTGGTGTGAGAGCGAAATGTGTGAATTCGATAGCTGCGGTCGCCGCACGCCCGGATTCACCGTTCCCCAAAAAGAACAAAAGAGGCAAATGACGACAGAGCTGGCAGACGGGGCAGTGCACTTCGATTTGAGTGAGCAGACGTTGGATAACGGGTTGCGGGTGATCGTGCAGGAAGATCACACGACTCCCGTGGTTTCCGTCCACGTAATGTATCACGTCGGTTCAAAGCATGAGCGCCCCGGTCGAACTGGTTTCGCTCACCTCTTCGAGCACTTGATGTTCCAGGGATCGCAGCACGTGGTGGACGACGGCCACTTCAGGTATGTGCAGGACGCCGGGGGCACATTGAACGGGAGCACGTGGTTCGATCGGACCAACTACTTCGAGACGCTCCCGTCGAACGAGGTCGAGTTGGGTCTCTGGTTGGAATCGGATCGGATGGGTTTCTTCGAGTCGGCCATCACCCAGGAGAAGCTGGACAACCAGCGGGATGTGGTGAAGAACGAGCGACGGCAGTCGTACGAGAACCGTCCGTACGGGTTGGCGATCGAGACGGTACTGCGCCTGGCCTATCCGGAGGGCCATCCGTACCGACACCCGACGATCGGCTACATGGAAGACCTGGACGGGGCGAGCCTCGGGGACGTCCGGGAATTCTTCCGCACCTTCTACACCCCTGACAACGCGGTCCTGGTCATGGTGGGAGACATCGAGGCGGATCGTGCTTTCGCGCTGGCGAACAAGTACTTCGGCGAGATCCCGCGAGGTCCGGGGGTCCGCCAGGTCACGGCGCCGACCGTGGAAGCGAGTGCCGAGACTCGGGATGTGATCGAGGACAAGGTCCAGTTTCCTCGCGTTTACATGTTCCACCACGCTCCCGCTTTCGGACAGCCGGGGTTCGAATCTGCAGACGTACTCGCCTGCGTGCTCTCGGAAGGGAAGAGTTCGCGACTTTACCGGAAGCTGGTGTACGAGGAGCGCATCGCGCAGGATGTCGCGGCGCAAGTTTGGCCGACCCAGGATTGCGGGATGGCGTTGATAGTAGCGACGGCGCGGGCGGGCATCACGGCGGAGGCCCTAGAACGTTCCATCCTGGAGGCGCTTGCCGACGTGAGATCGGATGGCTTGAGCGAGCGTGAGGTGGAGGGCGGCGTGAATCGAGCGTTGCGTGGGCTGGTCAAAGCGATGAGTGGCGTCGGAGACCGCTCGGACCTCATCGCCACGTCGGCGACATTCCTTCAACGGCCCGAGTACCTGAACGAGCTGTATGGCCGTGTTCGGTCGGTGACGCGGGAAACGGTTGTGGAGGTGGCCAGGGAGCGGTTGCGGCCGGAGCGTCGAGCCACTCTGCACGTCGTTCCGCGAGCGGCGTCGGGAGGGGGCGAGTGATGACGGGTGGAAAGGTGATCGACCGGTCGCGCCGCCCGGAGTCGGGCCCGGCGCCGAAAGTCAGCCTGCCGACGTTCAGCCGATTCAGCCTCACCAACGGCCTGAGCGTCTTGGCCGTGCGTCACGATGACATACCGGAGGTATCCGCCCGTCTCGTGTTCAACAGTGGCGCGGCTGAAGACGATAGGGGTCAGGCCGGCACGGCGCTGCTGACCGCGCGGGCCCTGACGGAGGGCACACGAGGTCGCCCAGCTCCCGGCGTCGCCGAATGGCTCGATTATCTGGGAGCGCGGTTCAGCGTGGACGTCGACTACGACGCCAGCGTCATCAGCCTTCATTTCTTGAGTCGGGTGTTTGACGGCGCTCTCGAATTTCTGGCGGAAACGATCGCGGAGCCGGCGTTCGAGGCGAAGGAAGTCGCGCGTCTGCGTGACGAGCGATTGGACGAGATCGCCAGCGGACTCGACGAGTCGCGAATCGTCGCCAGCCTGCGGGTCAACGAAGCGACGTTTGGCAGCCACCCTTACGGCATGAGGGTTGGGGGCGTGGCAGAGACGGTGCGCGAAATCGACGGCTCGCATCTCAACATGTTCCATTCTCGGTTTTACCGACCCTCCGGCGCCACGCTCGTCATCGTCGGCGACCTGCCCGAACTGGACGCGTTGAGGTCGGGACTGGAGTCGGCGTTCGCGTCCTGGCAGGGCGAAGTGGAGCAAGTCCGCCAGCTGGAAGAACCAGAGCCTCCGGCCGGTTCTGTGCTCTGGGCGGTGAACTGGGCCGGACCACAGTCCGAGATTCGGGTGGGCGGCGTCGGTATCAGCCGCGCGGATCCCGACTACGCCGCGGTCCTGGTGATGAATTCGATTCTCGGCGGGCTGTTCAGCTCTCGCATCAACATGAATCTGCGCGAGGACAAGGGCTGGACTTATGGCGCATCGTCTCGCTTCGACGCGCGAAAGCGATCCGGTCCGTATCTGGTTTCCACCGCGGTGGATGCCAGGGCCACGATACCGGCGGTGCGAGAGATCCTGGGCGAGTTGGGTCGGATGAAAAGCGAGCCGGCGACCGACGAAGAGCTGGAGCTCGCCGTGAATGCGCTGACGCTGTCCTTACCGCGGACCTTCGAGACCGTCGGCCAGGTTTCCGGTCGGATCGCGCAGCAAGTGATCTACGAACTGTCGGATGACTATTGGGACCAGTTCGCGCAGGAGATTCGCGCCGTCACGAGGGGCGACGTGGAGCGGGTCGCCGACCGCTTCCTGTCTGACGATCGGATCGCGATCGTCGTCGTGGGCCCGGTGGAAGAGTACCGAGACCAGTTGGGCGAGTTCGCGGCGGTGGAGATGAGGGATATTCAGGGTCATCGGCTCGCAGGCTGAGCTTGCCGGAAGACCGTCAGTCCATCCGCCTTTCCCCTCTCGAGTGGTCTGGAGTCGGCTCGGCAATCGGAAAGCGGTACCGCCGGCCAGTCCGCTGGCGGTTCCTTTCGCGTCTCGGTCAGCGCTGACAGCCGGTCCGTCTGCCGCAGCACAAGCGGCCGGACCCGGCACCACCGGGCGGCCTGTCCAGACCAGATTTCGTCGAGCCGAACGCGCGGTCAGGGAGGACCGACCCGTCGCTGGCCGGGAGCATGGCCGTCGACGGGCCTTCACCTTCGGGATGTTTTCGGTTAAATTATCACAGATCCACTGAGCCGGTTGGGGGCCCCAGGAAACCC
>JASFLD010000411.1:0-4555 GCA_050118275.1 Gemmatimonadales bacterium | reverse complement strand
GACGGAGATGCGGGACCTGAGCCGCTCGTTTCGGAAGCTCGCACAGCTTACATTTGAGCGAGGTGTCCGCTGGTCTGAGACTCCGGAGGAGCTGGAGAGGATCAAGGAGATCCTCGACCGGGCGATTCAGGAGATCGAGGAGAAGAAACCGGGCGCAGCGACGAGCAACGCCTAGCGCGCGGAGGCAGCAGAATGGAATTCGGATTCGGCTTTTTGGTCCTTTTTTTCGTCATCTTCTTCGGGGTCGGCCGCATGTGCGGTTGGGGGCGCGGGCGTCGGCGTGATGATGCCGGCGAATTGGGTCGCGGCGGCAACGAGTACGACCGTCGGCTCTCCGATCTCGAGTCCCGGGTCAAGGGTCGCATGCAGAGCCGCGCCGACCGTGACCGCCTGGTACAGCACATGGCACATCGCCTGGGCAAGGACCCGCAGGAAAGGGAGAGCGCCCGGCCCAGACCACGGCGCAAATCCCAGTTGGAAGAGCTGCAACAGAAGTTCGTGGATGGGCGGCTAACGCTGAGCGAGTACGAGAAGGAGCTCGACCGCCTCGAGCGCCTCGACTAGACCCCGGAAGAGACGAAAATCTGGACGGGCACCATCGGCCGCCGGACCCCCGGCGGCCGAGCCCGTTCGACAGAAAGAAGGAGAACGAGATGGCGAGTATCAAGCTGAGTGTACCGGACATGATGTGCGACGGATGTGCCAAGGCGGTGGAGTCCGCGCTCTCGAAGCTCGACGCGGTGAAGCAGGCCGACGTGTCGCTGGATTCTAAGACCGTGACGGTCGAACTAGAGAACGACGGGCCGACCGAGACGCTGATCGCGGCGATCGCTGCGGCCGGCTACAGCGCGTCGCCGCTGGGCTGAGCCATCGCCTTCGCACGGGAAACCCTTCGCGCCACCGCGACGTAGTGTGTTCGTAGCCCCGACCGCCATGAACCGAGGGCGGTTTCGATGGACCCCGCACGCGAGCTTCGCTACGGCGTTCGCAGGCTGTCACGCAGTCCGACATTCACGATCGTCGCCGTTCTCAGCCTGGCGGCGGGGATCGGCGCGAACACCGCCGTGTTCAGCGTCGTCGACGCGGTATTGCTCGAACCGCTTCCCTATCCCAAGTCCGACGACCTCGTCTGGATCAACTTCTCGGCGCCCGGCCTGGGCTACAACGAGATCCCGTTCTCCGACGGCACCTACGTGCACATCCGCCGGGAACAGCACGCCTTCGAGGGCATCGCGCTTTATGTCGGTACGCAACTCAGCCTGACCGGCGACGGACCACCCGAGCGCTTGACGGCGGCGGTGGTGACCCCCGGCATTCTGTCGCTCCTCGAGGTGTCACCTTCCATCGGACGCGGTTTCGTCGCCGAGGAGGGCCGGCCGGGGGCTGAACCGGTCGCCATCCTGAGCCACGGACTCTGGGTCCGACGCTTCGGGTCAGCGCCCGACATCCTGAACCGGACGGTGCGGATAGGGGGCGACCTGCGCCGTGTGGTGGGAGTCACCCCGAAGGGCTTCACACTAGTCGACGACGAGTTCGATGTCATGCTGCCCCTCATCATCGATGAGGCGAACCTGAGGCCGGGCGCCTTCTCGCTGCCGGCGATCGCGCGGCTGCGGCCCGGCGCCACCAACGAATCCGCTCGCGCCGATCTGGCGAGCCTCGTCCAGCGATTTCCAGAGTGGTTTCCCGAGGACCTTCCCGCCTCCCTTCTGGAGCAAGCCGACTGGGATGTTCACGTCCAGCCGCTCAGGCAGCGGTTGGTCGGCAGCGTCCGCTCGACGCTCTGGGTCATCCTGGGTACCGTCGCCTTCCTGCTGCTGATCGTCTGTGCCAACGTGGCCAACCTATTCCTGGTCCGCGCCGATGGTCGCAGTCACGAGTTGGCGGTGCGCGCCGCGTTGGGCGCCAACCGCGGCGAGTTGGCCGGCGGTTTCCTCGGCGAGAGCCTGGCGCTGGCTCTGGCCGGTGGCGCGCTGGGCGTGCCGCTGGCCATGGTCGGGCTTCGTGGCCTGCTGTCGCTGGTGCCGCAAGCCATACCGCGCATGAACGAGATCGGCCTTAACGGCCGAGCCCTCTTGTTCACGGCCGCCGTCTCCGTAGTCACCGGCCTGTTCTTCGGCGCCTTCCCCGCCTTGCGCTACCGACCGGCCCGGCTGGCCGGATCGCTGAGAGACGGCGCCCGGCAGGGTAGCGAGGGGCGCGAGCGGCGCCTGGCGCGCGACTCGCTGGTGATCTCCCAGGTCGCTTTGGCGCTGCTGTTGCTGGTGGGCTCGGGACTGATGATCCGCAGCTTCCGCGCTCTGCACTCGGTGGATCCGGGCTTCGCGGCCGAGGACGTTCTAACGCTCGGTCTCGCGCTGCCGGAATCGGGCTATCCCTCCGGCGTCGAAGTCACCCGATTCTGGCGGCGTCTGACCGCCCGGCTCGCCGAGTTGCCCGGCGTCGAGGCCGTGGGAGCGGTGAACAACCTGCCGCTGGCCGACGGAATCAGAAGCGGCGACGTCGAGATCGAGGACCACCCGGTGGCCGACGGCGAGATTCCGCCGCTGGCGGAGAAGAAGTTCATCACGCCGGGCTACTTCCAGGCGCTGCGTATACCGCTCCTCGAAGGACGCGTCCTGCAAGCCGGCGATGGTGACGACGGCTTCCACGTTGTGGTGGTGAACCGATCGTTCGCGCAGCACTGGTGGCCGGAATCGAGCGCACTGGGCAAGCGGATCCGCCTGGGCGAGGACGAGGACTGGTCGGAGATCATCGGCGTCGTCGGTGATGTCCGCTTCAGGTCGCTGGAGCAGCCGCCCCAAGACGCCGTCTACTTCCCCGTTCCGACGCGCAGTGCCAATCGCGCCATGAGCCTCGTCGTTCGCACGGGCGCCGACCCGCGCGCCTTCATGCCTACCATCCGACACGAGATCTGGGCGATGGATCCCAACCTCCCCATCGCCGAGGCTCGCTCGATGAGCGAGATCCTCGCCGACTCGATGGCACGGACCTCGTTCACCATGATCATGCTGGGGATCGCCGCGGCGGTAGCGCTCCTGTTGGGCACGCTGGGCATCTACGGCGTCATCTCTTATGCCGTCAGCCGGCGGACTCGCGAGCTGGGGATACGCATCGCGCTGGGCGCGACCGTAAGCCGCGTCCGGCGGCGGGTCGTCCGCGAGGGTCTCGTGCTGGCCGGCGCGGGCGTCGTCATCGGTACGCTCGCCGCCGCCGCCTTGAGTGGGGTCCTGGGCGGGCTGCTTCACGAAGTCAGCCCGAGCGATCCGCTCACCTACGCGCTGGTCGCCGCTATCCTAATCGTCGCGGCGGCGCTGGCCAGCTACGTGCCGGCGCGGCGCGCTTCGGCCATCGATCCCATGGAGGCACTGCGACGCGAGTAGCCGGCGCACTACACAAGCACAACGGCGCCCCGTCAAAGTCTAGCCGAAGAGCGCGTCAGGTCCGAAGCATAAGAGTTCACCGCCCTCCACCCCGCGGCTCACCGCTTCATCCTTCTCACCGGCCCCAGAACAAACCGTAGTGGATCTGGGGAACACCGCCGCTCTCGCCGCCGATCGATCGGACCCGCTCCCTCAAGATCTGGAGATCTGCTCCTTTGACGGCGCCCACTTGCACCGGGGGCCCAAGCGCGGTGCAGCGGCGCTGTTCGCGGCGGCCCAATTGCGCATGAGATGCGAGGTTGGTGACAGGCACGGCGATCTGCGGGCCTTCAGTGTACGTGTTCAAGGGCACGACTGGCCAGCTCTCCCCTCGGCTCATCGGCGTCAGCAGCCACAGCATATTGGACTACGCTGGCAGTCCGCTGCGATGCGAGAGAAGGTCCCGGGCCGTGACAGCGTCGACGTCCGCTCGTCGTAGAGGCGAAAGCCTGCCGCGAGCGGGACTCACGGTGCAAGAGGTCAGGGTCACCGCGAGCACGAAAGCAGCAGCATGTGATCCCAGTAACAGTGACATGCCGCTCCTTCTACCGTGCTCACCGGTCCGACCGGTCCTCGCTTCCCCCTTTTTCTTCCCGCCGCGCGCGCACGCGCGCTTGGCGAAATTGCGCCCGCACACGCCCGGCGGAGACTGCCATGACGATCGATTGTACCGCACCAATCTCCTCGCGCGTAATTCCGAGTCCCCTGGCAACGCCAAGGTACTCTGCCATTCAAGGATAGCACGCAACGGCCATAGCCGAGGCGAGGTGCAATAGGACGGTCGTGCGTTCGTCCAGCACCTCGTTGTGGCGCGCCGAACCGTAGAACGCCTCCCAAACCTCTTCCGATTCCTCTGATAGCATCAGTTCTTCTCCCTTCGTCCAAACAAGCATGCACCGGTTCCGCTTCTTGGCGCGCGGCCTGTTAGCAAGCCCTTACGCGATCGATGCGGCCCGCATGTGGTCGCTGACGACCGGAGCCAAGCCCGGCCGTCGATGCCCAGCGCCAGGCAGACGATATCGACTGCAACGTACCTAGCGGACGCGTCTCCTCGACGGGTCGACGACATACGCTAGCGATATATCGGCCCGATACGTCTCCACTACGAGCTCCCCGCTAGTCCGGATTCAACC
>JASFLD010000410.1:0-4563 GCA_050118275.1 Gemmatimonadales bacterium | reverse complement strand
GCTGCCGAGGGCGAACTCGTCCTGGTCCTCGCGGCTCACCTTGTACTTCTCGCTCACCAGCTCGCCGGTGTTGCCCATGTGGAAGTCGTTGTAGCAGTCCCACAGGCCGTCATTGACCATGGAGTCAATCATCTTGCCGTGGCCGAGGCGCTGCCCGGTGCGCGCCGTCGGAAGCAGATACGGCGACCGGCTCATGCTCTCCATGCCGCCGGCGATGACGGTCTCGGCGTCGCCGAGCTTGATGGCCTGCGCGGCCAGCATCACCGACTTGAGTCCCGAACCGCACACCTTGTTGATGGTCACCGCGCCCACCTGCGGCGGAATGCCGCCGTAGAGGGCGGCCTGGCGCGCGGGGTTCTGGCCCAGGCCCGCCTGCAGGACGTTGCCCATAATCACTTCATCGACGGTCTCGGGGTCGATCTTTGTGCGCGCGACGACGGCCTTGACCACCTCGGCGCCCAGTTGGGTTGCGGGAATGCTGGAGAGCCCGCCCTGGAATGATCCGATGGCGGTGCGCACCGCCTCTACAATGACTGCCCGTTCCATGTGTCTCCTCCTCTACATTGGATGTTCGATTCTACTCGTATTCGGCGAGAACGGCGCGCGCGATGATGATGCGCTGGATCTCGCTGGTACCCTCGCCGATTTCGGCGAGTTTGGCGTCGCGGTAGTAGCGCTCCACCGGGTACTCGCGGCAGTAGCCGTAGCCGCCGTGAACTTGGATGGCCGCGTCGGTGGCGCGCATCGCCACCTCGGAGGCGAAGAGTTTGCACATCGACGCGTACTTGCCGAACTCCTCGCCGGCGTCCTTGCGGCGCGCCGCGTCGTGCACCAGCAGGCGCGCGGCGTGGATCTCGGTGGCCATGTCGGCGATCTTCATTTGCGTGGCCTGAAAACCGGTGATGGGGGTGCCGAACTGCTTGCGGTCGTTTCCGAATTCGACGGTCGCGTCCAACGCCGCCTGCGCGATCCCGAGCCCGAAGGCGCCGATGGAGATGCGCCCGCCCTCGAGCGTCTTCATGAATGCCCGAAACCCGGTTCCCTCCTCGCCGAGGAGGTTCTCGGCCGGCACCTCGCAGTTGTCGAACACGATCTCGAAGGTTCCAGACGCGCGAAGACCCAGCTTCTTCTCCTTGGACCCCACCACGAAGCCCGGATAGTCGTTTTCGATGATGAAGGCGCTGATGCCCTTGGCGCCGGCGTCGGGGTCGGTGATGGCGGTGGCGACCATGTAGCGCGCCCAGCCGCCGTTGGTCACGTAGATCTTGGTGCCGTTGAGGATGTACTTGTCTCCCTTCTTCACCGCGGTGGTGGAGATGTTGGACGCATCGCTTCCCGCCTGCGGCTCGGTGAGGCCGAAAGCGCCGATGGCCTTCCCGCTCGCCATTTCCGGCAAGTACTTCTGCTTCTGCTCCTCGCTACCGAGGATGATGATGGGGCCGCACGCCAGCGAGTTGTGCGCGGCCACGCCCAGGGCGGTGGACGCGCACCTGCGCGCCAGCTCCTCGATGACGATGGCGTAGGACACGGTGTCGGTGCCGGTGCCGCCATAGGTGTCGGGCACGGTGAGACCCATGAACCCCAGCTCACCCATCTTGGCGAACATCTCCACCGGGTACTCGGCGGTTTCGTCGATCTTGGCCGCGATGGGCGCGAGCTCGCTCTCGGCGAACTTGCGCGCGAGGTCCTGGATCATCAAGTGTTCTTCGGTCAATGCTAGCTCCATCGGTTCCTCCGTATTATTTCGACGTGTCGAATAGACCCTTAATGAAAGTCGCGATATCGCGCGTGTCGGTGCCGGGGCCGAAGATGGCCGCGATTCCCTTCATGCGCTGGAGTTCATCGGCGTCCCTTTCCGGAATGATGCCGCCGCCGACGAGCGGCACCTCGTTCATACCCGCCTCGTCCAACAGCTCACGCACGCGCGGAATGAGCGTCATGTGCGCCCCCGAGAGGATGCTCACCGACACCACGTCCACGTCTTCCTGCACCGCCGCCTCCACGATCATCTCCGGCGTCTGGTGCAGCCCCGTGTAGATGACCTCCATGCCCGCGTCGCGGAGCGCGTTGGCGACCACTTTGGCCCCGCGGTCGTGGCCGTCGAGCCCGGGTTTGGCAATGAGCACTTTGATCGGTCTGTCCATGATTCAATTCGAGTGAGGCCCACGCCGCGCGTCCGGCCGCCGCGCGCGGTCGACTACGATCCGTCGACGCGCACCGCGCCCACGATTCGCCGTGCCGCCTCGTACGGCGAGAGGTCACCGCGGGTGACCTTCTCGAAAATACCACCAAAACGTCTCTGATTGTAGGGATTTTGCCACAAAAGCTCGCCCACCTTCTCCTCGACCAGCGAGCGCAGGCGCGCCCCCCGGCCCTCGCGCCGCTGCGCCTCCAGACGGCCGTCGGCGGCGAGGTAGGTGGCGTGGGCATCGACGGCGGCGGCGAGTTCTCCGATGCCGTCCCCGCGCCGCGCCTCCGTGGATACCACCGGCGGTGTCCACGCGCGCCCCTCGGTGCGGATCTCCAGGATGGCAGCGAGGTCGGCGGCGTACTCCGCCGCGCCCGGACGGTCGGCCTTGTTGACGACGAACACGTCGCCCACTTCGATGAGACCCGACTTGAGCCCCTGGACGTCGTCGCCTCCCTCGGGCGTGAACACCACCACCGTGGTGTCGGCGCTGAAGCGGATCTTCGTCTCCAACTGTCCCACGCCGGTAGTCTCGAGCAGGATCACGTCGCGGCCGAAGGCGTCGAGCACGTCGGCCAGTTCGTCGGCGAGCACGCTGAAGCCGGTCTGCGTGCCGCGGCTGGCGATCGAGCGCACGAACACGTCGCGGTCGCCGACGGCGTGACTCATGCGCACGCGATCCCCCAGGATGGCGCCGCCGGTGAAGGGACTGGTGGGATCTTCCGCCACCACGCCGACCGTGTGGCCCTCACCCCGCCGGTACTTGACCAGGGCGTTGATGACCGTGCTCTTGCCGCCACCGGTGCCGCCGGTGATTCCCACGCGGTAGGCACCCCCGGTGCGCGAAAACAGGCGGTCGAGAATGGTCTCTGCGTCTTCGCCCCCGCGCTCGACCACCGACATCAAACGCGCGGCGGCCAGCACCTCTCCGGCGTCGAATCGCTGCAAGAGTTCGTCGAGATTCTTGATCATGAGCGGCAACTTATTGCTTGTTAGCAAGTTACCGCAATGGGGGCACCGATGTCAAGACAGGACACGCCGCCCCCCGGGGGGGGCGGAATCGTCCCGTGCACACACACCACGCGGCAACGGACCCGGACGTTACTTGGGTTCGTGGTTGCTACTGAATCACGTACTCGGACTTCACGCGCCCCCAGGACATCTCCTTGGTCGGGGTCGCGCAATCGGTGCCGGCGCCCGGCGACGGCGTGCACCCGGTGGCCACGTAGTCGCTCCCGGTGTACGGGTTGAGGGCGTCGAAGATCACCCAGTTCCCCGTCCCCTCGGGCATGCGGCCGACCGAGCGGTTGTCCCTCACCTCGTTGGTGGCGTAGGCATACGAATCCACCACCGTGGTGTCGGTGCCGTTGACCTCGTAGAGGAACACCGTGTCTCCCGAGTTGTTGAGGCTCAGCCCGAACGCGCTCACACCGTTGGCCTGCTGCCACGCGACCACGGCGCTCCCATAGAACACCGCCGCCTCGCCCGGCGCCAGCGCGCCGCTGAGCGCGAACCGGAACTCGGTACCGGCGGAGAGGTCGGTGAGACGGTAGGCCGACAGGTCGACGGTCGACCCGCCGATGTTGGTGACCTCCACCCACTCGTCCTCTTTCGAACCGGTGACACTGTCGCCGTCCCAGTCCGAATCCGGGTCGGCCATGATCTCGTTGAGCCGAATCTGAGCCGCGCCCGTCGGCGCGAGGGAGGAAAGCACTACCATCACTGCAAAGAAAAAGGCAACGTACCGCATCGTCATCATCCTCCTCACATCCCGTCCGTTGCCGGTGGCGTGTGTGTTGCGCACATTCTAGCACAACAGGCAAGCATTCTCGGTCGGCAAATTTTGCCGGCTCCTCCCGCGGCGGGAGTATCACGAATGCGGTCGATCGAGCAGCGTTCGGAGGATTCCCTCGGCCGTGACGGGGTCGGCTTTGCCGCGTGTCGCCTTCATGACCTCGCCGACGAAGAACTGGAGGATCTTCGTCTTGCCGGCTTTGTACGCGGCGACCTCGTGCGGGTGGGAGGCGAGGACGTTGCGGGCGACGGGCTCGAGCGTGGCGGGATCGCCGATCTGCGCGAGGCCTTTCTCGGAAACGATGGCATTGGCGTCGCGGCCGCTACGCACCATCTCGGCGAAGACGCCGCGGGCGGTGGAGGAATTGATGGTGCCGTTACGGTGGAGTCGAATGAGCCCGGCGAGACGATCGGGCGGAATGGGAAAAACCGTGATGTCGATGCCGTGCTCGCCGAGGTGTTGCAGCACGTCTTTCATGATCCAGTTGGCGGCGGCCTTGGGTTCGCCGGTCGCGGCGGCGAGGGCTTCGTAGTAGTCGGCCAACTCGCGCGATGAGGTGATGACCGCGGCATCGTCCGGC
>JASFLD010000409.1:0-4585 GCA_050118275.1 Gemmatimonadales bacterium | reverse complement strand
TGGTCCGGGTCGTCAAGGTTCAACTCGCTGATGCGCGGGATGTTGGCCGAGATCCCAACGTGATCGTCGGGAATGCGGACCGCCGCCCAGACGGCTCCGACCTCGAAGGGACCCGCCCCCATGATCTCGAATTGCCAAACCTCCTTCGAGTCGGCGAACGTCAGGCATTCGCCCCAGTCACCGTAGCCGTACTCGTCCACCAATTCGCCGATCAGCTGGATCGCCTCGCGGGCGGTGGCCGTCCGCTCCAAGGCGATGGCTTGGAGGTTCTCGATCAGGAACAGACCCTCATCGTTACGCAGTGCGCGTCGTCCAACGATTGTCGTTTCCCCGATCGCCAGCCCTTTCTCGTTCATCGCCGGGTAGGCAACGTTGAAATAGCGGTAAGTCTCCGCCACCTCGGGGATACTCCCCTTGAGCCGCATCCCTCGCATGTCGGTCGGCGTCTCGGTGTGCAGTTTGCCCCAGTAGATCGGCCGCTGGGCGCCCGGCGGGCTCTGCCGTCGCGGCTCGATTTGTAGCCAGGTCCGGTAGTTGCCGTCACAAGTCTGAGCGGTCATCACCGAGCCGTCGCTTGACGCCTCCTTCGCGACCATGATGCTGGTGCAGCCGCAGTCCGAGACCGCGGGATTGCAGCCGCAGTCCGGATCGCCCGGCGTCGCGCTGCATTGGGATCCTATGGGGAACAGGTCCGGAGTCTGCGCCGTGGCTGTCTGTGTCCCGGCGGTGACGGCCATCACGATCGCCAGAAGCCACCCGCTCATCAGGCTGACGCGAACGATACGTTTCACGAGTCCACTCCTTTCACAGGTTCCCTCTGAATGCTCCGTTTCGAGTTCTGCGAGTCTACCGCGCTCATCCGCTCTCCGGTCATCGGGACACGCCGCCGAAACCCGCAAACGATCATTACTCCGTCAGCACGCGCCCGGCGCCGGCCTGGGACGGGTCGTACAGCCAGTGGCCGAGACCTCTCTCGATGACCTCCGCATAGCGCGGTACTCCGTGGCAGACGAGCGGCCGTCCGGGATTCAGCTCGGTCCAGCTCTCCATCGTCTGTAACACGGTGGAGGTATGTCGTCCTACCCGCACATCGATAGGCCAGCCGTTCTCGTCGATCCGCTCGAACAGCAGGCCGTGTTCGCCAGCTTTCATCACGAACTCGTCCCTGCCGGTAAGCAACTGCTGGCGGGTCGTGCGACCGCGAGTCGCGTCCAGGAAGGGCTCGGGGGCCTCGAACAACAATGAGATGGCCTCGGAATAGTCGCCTACCTCACGGTGCGACAGACCGTGCAGGCTCTTCGGTGAGTACTCCGTTCCGATGTTGAACTGTTCGTCGCTGAGCATCATTGAAGTGAAGGTGGCCAGTTCCTCCCCGCGTTCGTGTGTGACGATCGTGCTGATCACGGGGTACTGCAGTTCCGCCTCATGGAGATCGATGAAGACGTCCACGTTCTCACGCCGAATCAGCTCCATGAACGCGAAGGTAGTACGTTCCGTCAGAGTCCCGTCGGGCCTCCCCGGCCATGTGCGGTTCAGGTTGCGGATGTCCAAATAGGCCAGGTACTGCCCGCTGGGGTAGTGGATGTAGACCTCGGGATCGGGCCACTGATCCAGCGGATTCGACCAGCGGTCACCCATTCGGAACGTCTGGGTTCCCCAATCGGTCGGAATCGTGAAATCAGGAGGATAGGCTCCGCCCAGGCGCGTTACCGTGGTGGCGCTGCGATTCCCACTCAAGACCAGGATCAGCCGCCCCGCTTCCATCACAGCGTTCTCGGCGAACAGCCAGGCGGCCAGCCGCGCCGCGGGCTCCTCGGGATGCGTGCCTCCCATCACAAACAACGTGGCGCCCGGCTTCGCGCCCTCGATGAAATAGACGTTGCAGTCGTTGATCGTGCCCCGCACGCCCGCGAAGTAGTCGCTCAGCTTCTTCACCGCAGTGACACCGGGACTCAGGACGACGGGTTCGCCCAGGTGCCGGTGGCGGTAGAAGCTCGCGCCCGACGTGGCCAGGAGCACGAGCCCCAGGCCAGCCAGCACCGCTTTGCGCGCGTACGTTGCGCGACCCCTCCGTTCCGCCGGATCTTTCCGTATCACGATCACTTCACTTCAGCCTGAAAAGACGCAGGAGGAAAGGGACCAGGACTATGATATAGAGTATCTCCTGTTCCCACTTGCGCGTCCTACTGAAGTTCCAGATCAGGATCACGGCTACGTAGGCGATCAAGCCGTAGTAGATGGCCGTGATGATCGTCTGCAGGATGACCATGCCTCTCCTCTCTCACAGCCCGGTCAAGAAAGCCAGTTTCTTCGAGAAAACCACCATGAGCGTACCGATGACCATGATGATCACACCAGGTACCAGAGAACTCTTCAGGAACCGCGCATACGGGTCCCGGTACTCCACGACCTCGACCGTCAGCCGACCGATGATGGCCGTTGGCGGAAGCGCATCGCCCAGTGGCCAGATCACACTCATCCCCGCCAGGGCAATGATCGGGTTCAAGCCGATCGTGTTGAACAGCAGGACCAGTGGCACGCCCAACACCGGGGCGGCCCCCCACATCAAGACCGCCTCGGAGACCGGTAGCACGAAGAAGAGCGTGGCAAAGACCAGCGTCACCGGCAAGGTGACCGCCGTCACCGCCAGCAAGCCACGCACCCCGGTGAGCGTCATCATCTGGACCAGGACACCAACACACGTCAGCGTGCCGATCAACGGCAGCAACTGTTCGATCGTGTCGCGCGATATCTTCAGGAAATCCAGCCGGATCGGCGAGAGGACGAAGGACGTCGCCGCCGCACACAGGAACATCAACGGCAGGCCGATCACCGGCGTGTCGTGCGGCCAACGCCGTCCGATCGCGATCAGCAAAACGAAAACGATGAACGGCGTCACGACACGCAGCCAACCCATGGCCTCGGGCGGCCGTGGGAGCTCATCGAGCGCCCTTCCGACATCGACCTCACGACCCCGCCAGCCCAGGATGAAAATGGTAATGAGCCCAGCGGCGACGCATGGCACCAGCAGCGGCCAGAAGAAACCGACGTAAGGCATGTTCACCCCGGCCGCCGTCATCATCGCCCACAGGCTCACCGGCGGCGCCGCGGCGCTCAGTCCCGCGATGACGAAGACGATGGCAGCTGTCCTCACCTTCGAAATCCCCATCGTTTCCAGCACGACCGCCACCATCCCCCCGGTGATCAGCACGGTCACGCTCCCCGCACCTGTCAGCGCCCCCGGCAGCAGCAGGAGAGCGGTGAGCAGCACCAGCAGCAGCGCGCGGCTGCGGTGGAAGCGGCGGATGATCCCGCGTACCACGAACGCGATCCCGCCGGAATCCTTGAGGATGTTCATGAACAGCGTGGCGGTGATGAAGATGAGGTTGATGTCGAGGTAGGTCATCGCCCCTTCGGCGATGTGTCGGGCCGGTAGTCCAAAACCACCGGCGATACCTCCCGCCAGAGCCGCCGCCAGCATCGCGAGTTCGGTGGACAGCTTGAACGCCTTGGCCGCGATGTAGACGACGACCATGACCGCGAGGACGATCCCGGCGTAGGCGAACATGCTCACCGGTAAAGACCCCCGTTGGAGATCATGGGAAGGGTTGGGCCGCGCGAACCTCCCGCTTCATGTCGCGCGGGATCGGGCCGCGGAACGGCACGGGCCGGGGCGCTCCAAATGTCCGCTCGGAGGCTCGCGCGGCCCACCCCAGGCTCCATATCGAGATTACGGACACCTAACGGGCGAACACGTTCTGCAGGACATCGCCCAGCTCCATGTTCTTTTCGAACAAGATGAGCGGGATGTCCTGGTTCTCCGAGATGATGCTGAACCGCCGGTCTTCGTTCCCGTCTTCCCGCACGATCATCAGGTCCGAATAGGGGCAGACCGCATCGATCGATAGCTCGTCGGAATTGTCGCCCGGCTCGGCGCCCTGGGCACGCCGCGCCATGCCCTCGACATGAGCGCCGATGATCGTGATGCCCTGTCGCCTTGCCTCGGCGATCAGCGCCTCGGTCCGCGCCAGCTCGTCGTCGATCGAGACGCCGGCCGCGCCCATTCCCTTCAGACTGGCACCGGTCACGATGATTATCGTCTTCACGGGATTGCCGGCCTCTCGGCGATCGATCAGGTCCTGAGCCGTGGCCTGCTCGAGGAACTCGTGCTCCAGGCCCAGCCGGCTCAGAAAGAATTTCACGCGGGCGGGACCGGGGCTCTGACCGCAGGAGGTCAGGAGCACCGGCAATTCGGCGGTGACCGGCGCCTGCTGGGCATCGAGCGAGCCTGCGCTCGCCAGTGCCGTCGTTGCGAGAGCCAATACCCCAACGCTCAACCGTCCATGGCACTTCATGGTCGCCTCCCTGGCATCCGGTCGCTGGGGCTAGATAGCGAATCTAAGACCGGGCACCCGCCGTCAGCAATCAACCGGCGCGGGGCCACGGCACGGCCGCGATCAGGCCGAGCGCCGCGAGATAGACGGCCGTGATCAGCCAGAAGGCCCAGTCACGCGCTGCCGCACCGTCCCGCAGGAGGGTCGTGCCGGGCTCGGGCAGCGGGATCGGATCCCACGGTAGACCGTAG
>JASFLD010000408.1:0-4592 GCA_050118275.1 Gemmatimonadales bacterium | reverse complement strand
CTGGCCGGCCTCGATCAGCTGCAAGCCCTGCTCCCGCAGGCCGGCGATGACCTCGGCCGTGCCGGCACTCTGCAAGAAATCGTGCACGGCCTCGGCGATTGTCGGGCCGATCCCGGACACGGCCTCCAGATCGTCCCGCGAGGCCGCGAGAAAGGCGTCCAGCGTCCGGAAGTGTGCCGCGAGGTCGCGAGCCGTCTGGCTGCCGACTTCGGGGATGCCCAGCGCGTAGAGGAAGCGATCGAGGGTGACGCGCTTCGACTCCCGGATCGCTTCGACCAGGTTTCTGGCCGACAGCTCGGCGAACCCCTCCAGCTTCACCAGATCTTCTTCTTCCAGACGGAGGACATCCACGATGCTCTCGACCAGGTGCATGTCGAGCAATTGCTCCACGGTGCGTTCGCCCAGGCCCCGTATGTCGAGCGCTTCCCGCGAAGCGAAATGCTGGATACGGCCTTTCAATTGGGCGGGGCAGGCCAGACCGTTGGTACAGAAGTCGAGCGGGCCGTGACTCACGACCTCGCCATCGCAGACGGGGCAGCGAGCCGGCATCCGGAACGCCGGCCCGCGCCGCCGGCCCGGCTCGTCGATCCGCTCCACGACTTGCGGGATGACGTCTCCGGCACGCTGAATGCGCACGTGGTCCCCCTTACGGACCTCCTTCCGCTCCACTTCCTCGCGGTTGTGTAGCGAGGCGCGCGAGACGGTGACGCCGCCCACATCGACGGGCCGCAACATCGCTACCGGCGTCAGCTTGCCGGTGCGGCCGACCTGCACGACGATGTCGAGGATCTCGGACACCTCGCGCCGCGGATCGAACTTGTAGGCGTAGGCCCAGCGGGGATGGTGCGCGGTCTGTCCCAATTCCTCTCGCGCTCGCAGATCGTTCAACTTGATGACGACGCCATCGATCTCGTACTCGAGCTCATCGCGACGGCGCTCGAGCTCGTGGTGCCGTTGCACGGCCTCGTCGATCGATTTCGCCTCGCCGATGTGACGGCTGACCTTGAATCCCCACTCGCGCATCGCGTCGAGCACCTCTTGCTGACTGTAGAACACGACGCCCTCCGCCCGCATCAATTCGTACGCGAATACGACCAGCGGCCGCTGCGCCGTGATGCTGGGGTCCAACTGCCGCAGCGCGCCGGCGGCGGCATTGCGCGGATTGGCGAAGACGGGCTTGTTCTCTTGTGTGAGTCGGGCGTTCAGCCGCTCGAAGTCCGCGATCAAGATGATCGCCTCGCCGCGCAAGGCGAGTAGCTGCGGCGCCGCGCGAGCCTCGGTGCGTAGCGCCAGCGGCACCGACGGGATGGTGCGTACGTTGGCGGTTATGTCCTCACCCGTGCGGCCGTCACCCCGCGTGGCGGCCCGCAGTAGCCGGCCTCCCTCGTAGACCAACTCGACCGACAGTCCATCGAGCTTCGGCTCGACGACGTAAGTCGGGCTTCCATCGCCCAGCGCCGCCCGAAGTCGCGCGTCGAAACGGAGGAGGCCCTCTTCAGCGGCGCTCGAGTCCAGGCTCAACATGGGCGCCGTGTGCTCCACTTCGCTGAAGCCCGGGCGCGGCGACCCGGCGACACGTTGCGTGGGCGATTCGGGGGTGATCAGGTCGGGATGCTCCTCCTCCAATCTGCGCAGCTCGCGGAAGAGCGCGTCGTAGGCGGAGTCGGAGATCTCGGGCCGGTCGACAACGTAGTACAGGTAGTCGTGATGCCGGATCGCATCGCGCAGCTTGTCGATGCGGCGCCGCGCCGCATCGAGGCCGCCGTCAGCCCGTTTCTGCGAAGGTCCGCCTCCCACGTCGCTATCCCTTCGGCGCTTTCTGGCCCTCGTCCGGCTGCTCGGGCTCGGCTTCGGTCACCACATCGTCGGCCGACCGCGCCTTGCGCATCGGACGACCGAATTCGCGCCAGCCCACCGCCCACTCCCGCAGTCGCGCCGCGGCTCGCCCGTATACCGATTCCTCCGGGAAAGGTCCGCCGTCGTCCCGCCGACCGGCCGGTATCCCGGCTAGGACTTCCCAGCCCTCGTCGACCTTCCGGATCGGCCACACATGGAACCGTCCGTCTCTCACGGCCTCGACGACCTCGTCGCTCAGCACCAGGTTGAGCATGTTGCGCGCCGGGATGATCACACCTTGCTCGCCGGTCAGGCCGCGACGTTGGCAGGCGCGATAGAAACCTTCGATCTTCGTCGTCACGCCGCCGATCGGCTGAATGTCGCCTTTCTGGTTCAGCGCGCCGGTGATGGCGATGCCCTGGCGAAGCGGCACGCTGGCGATCGCCGACACCAGCGCGTACAGCTCGGCCGCCGATGCACTGTCGCCCTCGACTTCCTCGTAGAGTTGATCGAACGACAGGCTGGCCGACAAGATCAGCGGATGGTCCTGGGCGAACAGGTCTCCCAGGTACCCCGACAGTACGAGGAAGCCCTTGTTGTGAAGCGGGCCGCCCAGGCGCACCTCGCGCTCGATGTCGACGAAGCCGCTCGTCCCCATGTAGGCGCTCGCCTCGATCTTGATCGGCCGGGCGAAGGTGTGGTCGGCCGCCGACAGAACGGCGAGCCCGTAGAGCTGGCCGATCTTGGTGCCGGTCGGGTCGACTGTGAGGGTATCCTCCTCGATGAGGTTCAGCAACTCGCGCTCCGGGCGGTTGACACGTTCCTCGCGCTCGCTGATCGCACGCCGCACGTCGTCTTCGGTGGTCGTCTCGAGGCCCGCAGCCCGCGCGTGGAATGCGGCCTCGCGCACCAAGTCGCCGATCAGAGCGAAGCGGGTCGAGAGTCGATTCTGGTGTTCGGCGAGTCGTGATCCGAACTCGGCGATGCGGGCGACGGCGGCGGCATCGAAGGCGGGTAGCTTCTCCTCCTCGCAGCGGGCGGCGATGAAAGTGCCATAACCTCGTTCGGCGTCGGTCGTGCGTTCCATGTAGGGGCTGAAGTCCGCTTTGACCTTGAACAGCTCGCGGAAATCGTCGTCGTAGGCGTGCAAGAGCTGATAGGTGTACGGATCGCCGATCAGTATGACGCGACAGGCGAGCGGTATGGGCTCCGGCTTCAACGTCGTCGTGGCGATGGGGCTCGTGTACTCGAAGATGTCTTCCAGGCGAATGGACTGGGTTCGCAGCGAGTTCTTCAGGACGATCCAGGCGAGCGGCTTGGCGAGGACATCGGCGGCGTCGAGGATCAGATAGCCTCCGTTCGCCCTGTGAATCGCACCGGCCGTGATGTGGCTGAAGTCCGCGTACATGGCGCCGAACTGTACACGGTGCTCGATGCGGCCGATGACATTGTGATAGGTCGGGTTCTTCTCTTCGACGACCGGGGCCCCGCTGTCCGGCACGTGGGAGACGATGACGTTGACGCGGTAGCGGTCGAGTGGATCCTCGGCTTCACCCGGCGTGTTCATCCGGCTCGATTCCGATTCCTCCTCCGAGTCGGAGAACTGGTCGGCGTTCGCCACGATCTCGGCGGCGAGCTTCTCCAGATGGCGAACCACCGCCGGCTCGGACCCCCAGCGCGCCTTCAACTCGCCGACGCTGTGCGCGACCACGCTATCCGCGACCTGGTGCTGCAGTCGCCGCACTCGCTCCTGAGCATTGCGCTGCACTTCGCGGATCCGCCGCTGTACTTCGCCAAAGACTTTCTCCATCTCGCGCCGGCGTTCCAAGATCTTCTCGCGCTCTTCCTCGGGCAGGCTCTGGAACTTGGCATCGTCGATAGGCTCGTTGCCCAGGGCGGGCACGACGACGTAACCGGCGGCGGTCTGGACGAGGGCGACGTTGCGCTCTTCCTCGATCTGCCGCTGGAACTCTTCGATCAGCTCGTGTTGGATCTTCATGGCGCGCTCGGCGATCTTGTCCTGCTCTTTGCGGAACTCGTCGCTCTGCAGCGCCCGCGGCAGCGAGACCTCGATCTCGGCGAGCAGCGTGTCCACGTCATCCCGCAATTCGGGGCCACGACCCGGCGGCACCTCGAGCGCCCGTGGCTCGCGCTCCGATTCGAAGTCCGCGACGTAACACCAATCCGGCGGTGTCGGCTCCTGCGCCGCGCGGTTCTCCAGCAGCTGTCGGATCATCGTCGTCCGCCCCGAGCCCGGCAGCCCGAGCGCGAAGATGTTGTATCCCGGATGCTGAACGTCGAGACCGAACCGCACCGCCCGCATGGCGAGATCTTGCCCGATGGCTTCGTGGAGCGGCTCGAGGTCGGCAGTGCTCTTGAATTCGAGTGTCGCCGGGTCGCAGGCTCTCCGCAGCTGCTCTGGCGTCAGCGAGTCGGGTGCTCTCGGCCTCACACGGCTCTCCCTTCGGATCTGATTTCAGGGGCGCGGCGCAGGGTCGATTCGCCGCCGCGCAGCTATCTACCGTTCCGTTTCTGTTCGGCTACAAGGTAGGTTCGGGCGGTGCGGCCGTCCATTGCTCCGGCGTCGCCGATCGACAGGAGTGACCGGTCGTGAGCTCGCCCCGATCTCGCTCGTGAGTAGACGGTTCGGCGTGCCTCACGCACGGCCCGCAGTCTCTCGCTGCCTGGCGTTCTCCGCACCCGACCCCGGCCAGCGGCCGCGGCAAGAGTCGGGAACCGCTGAGGCGGGTCCCCGC
>JASFLD010000407.1:0-4592 GCA_050118275.1 Gemmatimonadales bacterium | reverse complement strand
CTTCGACCACCGGGTCGAGATGGGCGAGTCCAACCGCTTCTTCGTCGACAATTACTCCCGCGTCAATACGGTCCCCGCCACTGCGCTGTACGACACGCGCGGCCGGAAGATCATCGATCTCGAGGAAGCCGACTTCTCGAAGCTGTTCGAGGCGGGTTATCAGTTCCCCGAGCCTTACACGGTGAAGGCCGCCGACGGCATCACCGACCTGTACGGGGTCATGTACAAGCCGTTCGATTTCGACTCGACCCGTGTGTACCCGATCGTCGCCTACGTGTATCCGGGCCCGCAGACCGAGGCCGTCGCCAAGTCGTTCCAGGCGCGTCCGTACGAGGTCGGACTGGCCCAGTTGGGCTTCGTGCTGATCACCGTCGGGAATCGGGGCGGTCACCCGGCGCGCTCGAAGTGGTACCACAACTACGGCTACGGTAACCTGCGCGACTACGGTCTGGCCGACAAGAAGACGGCGATCGAGCAGCTCGCCGACCGTCACGCCTACATCGACATCGACCGAGTGGGCATCTACGGCCACTCGGGCGGCGGTTTCATGTCGACGGCGGCGATGCTGGTCTACCCCGACTTCTTCAAGGTCGCCGTGTCATCATCGGGCAACCACAACAATGACGTCTATAACCGCTGGTGGTCGGAGAAGCATCATGGTGTGAAAGAAGTCGTGGACGACTCGGCCCGCGTATCGTTCGAGTACAGCATCGAGAAGAACTCGGATCTGGCCGCGAACCTCAAGGGTCATTTGCTGCTCACCACCGGCGACATCGACAACAACGTGCACATGGCCGGTACCTTGCGAGTGGTCGAGGCGTTGATCCGCGCCAACAAGCGCTTCGACTTCTTCATCTTCCCCGGTCAGCGGCACGGCTACCGCGGCCACTCCGGCGACTACTGGTACTGGCTGCGCGCGGAGTATTTCGCCAAGCACCTACTGGGCGACGAGCGCACGGCCCCGGACATCACCGAGCTGAACCTGGAACGCGAGCAGACAGGCCGGCGCGCTGGCGGACAGCGCGGCGGAGGAGGCTAGCAGCTACCTCAGGCGCGGATGCGCGATGAAGCCCGCGCGGCCGGCGCTGCGCGGGCTTTCTTGGTTATTGCGCTGCCCAGCCATGGAAAGACGGTGCCCAAACAAACGTCCGCATGTGCTCACTCGGCAAGCCCGGGATCGGGGTGGGGCGTGGCAGGCTCCTGGACGTATGTTGAACAGGCAGCCCTGATGAAGAGGCCCGTCACATCGCGCAAGACTGGCGCGACGAGAGGGTCGCGCCTAAAGTTGGCGGGTCACCCAGCTACCGGAACACGGAGAACCATGACGCTACTTGCCGAAGCCGAGGTCTTCGCCGAAGACCTCGTAGAAATCCGACGCGACATCCACGCTCACCCCGAGCTGGCGTTCCAAGAAACCCGCACGGCCGCCCTCGTCGCCGACGAGCTGAAGCGGTTAGGCTACGACGTAAGAACCGGCATCGGCGTCACCGGTTGCGTCGGTGAGATTTCGAGCGGGCCAGGACCAACGGTGGCGTTGCGAGCCGACATGGACGCGCTACCGATTCAGGAAACGAACGACGTAACCTACCGTTCGCGTATCGAGGGCGTCATGCACGCCTGCGGGCACGACGCCCATGTCACTTGCGTACTGGGCGCCGCCCGGCTTCTGGCGCAGCGTGCGGCGGATGGCCGCCTACCGTCCGGACGCGTCCGCCTGCTGTTCCAGCCATCGGAGGAGACGACGGATGCCGAGAACATGGGCGGGGCCAGCCGGATGATTGCTGATGGCGCGATGGACGAGGTAGACGCGGTGCTAGCACTACATGTGGCGGCGATGTCGCCCACCGGTCTGATCCTCTTTCGGCCCGGCCTGCTGATGGCCGGCCACGACACACTCTTCGGAACCGTGACGGGAGTCAGCGCTCACGCTGCCCTCCCGCATGAGGGCCGCGACGCGATCCTGCTCGCCAGCCACGTAGTACAAGCGGCCCAAGCGGTGGTCGCCCGGAGAATCGACCCCCTCGACAGCGCCGTCGTCACGTTCGGCAAGATCCACGGCGGTACGGCCGAGAACATACTGGCCAGCGAGGTCCGCCTCGAGGGCACCCTGCGGTACTTCAGCGATGAGGTACGAAAGACCATTCACGACGAGCTGAGACTTGCCTTCGCTGTCGCGGACGCAATGGGCGGCCGCGCCCGACTGGAGATACGCGACGGTAACCCGCCGGTAGTCAACGACCCGCGCTTGACGGCGCTCGCGCGGTCTGCGGCTCAGTCGGTGGTCGGAGCGGGCAACGTCGCCGTCGCCGAGCAGATCATGGGCGCCGAGGACTTCGCCTTCCTGGCACGCGAGGCGCCGGGCTGCTTCTTCTGGCTAGGCGCCCGGATCGAGGCGGACCCCCGCACGCATCATTCGCCGCGCTTCGATATCGACGAGCGCTGCCTACCCGAAGGGGCCGCTGTGCTGGCGGCCGCGGCCGAGAAGGTTCTAGCCGAGTGGTGACCAGCGCCACGCGCCCACGCTCCAGCCGCCGACGTGTTCGCGCCCTAAACCGGCGCTTGGAGCGCGTTTATGGCAGTGCCACCAGGATGCGGCTGGACCCGTTGGACGAACTGATGCTGACCATCCTCAGCCAGAGCACTTCCGATACCAACCGCGATCGCGCCTATGAATCGCTGCGCCAGCGATTCCCCACGTGGGAAGGCGTTCGCTCCGCGCCGCGGAGCAAGATCGAAGAAGCGATACGGCCCGCGGGCCTCTGGAAGCAGAAGGCGCGCGTACTGCAGGAAACTCTCGACGCCATCCACGAGGATCGAGGTGCGCTCGATCTATCACATCTCGCGAGCCTCTCCAACCAAGAGGTGATCGAGTATCTGACCAGCCTACGAGGCGTGGGTGTGAAGACCGCTGCCTGTGTGTTATGCTTCTCCATGGGTCGAGATTACATGCCGGTGGATACACACGTACTGCGTGTGGCGCGACGGCTGGGCTTGATCCCGTCCCGTTCCACGGCGGATCAGGCACATGCGATGCTCAATCGCGACGCGTCGGTTCCGCCGGAGCTGCGTTTCTCGTTTCACATTCAGTTGATCCGTCACGGACGAGCGGTTTGTAAGGCGAACCACCCGGCGTGCGAGGAGTGCGTCCTGGACGACTTGTGTCCCAAGGTCAGCGTTTAGCTATCGATTCGGTCAACGAGGAAAGGACAGCCCATGCGTTCCCTCACAATATTGGCAGCCCTATGTACCGTCGTGGCTTGCACACCACCGCCAGTCGGACCGGGCGCCGCGGGTGGTCGGGTCTCCTTTCCCATCGACTGGGAGTTTCGCGGACTGGAACCGATCGGGACCGGGATGCAGGGGATGGTCGCCACAACGGACGTACGCGCGACGCGCGTTGGTATCGAGGTGCTGCAGAACGGAGGAAACGCTGTCGACGCCGCCATCGCGGTGGGCTTCGCGCTGGCGGTCGTTCACCCCTCTGCCGGGAACATTGGCGGAGGCGGGTTCGCCGTAGTGCGGATGGCGGACGGCCAGACGGCCGCCCTCGACTTCCGTGAGAAAGCTCCTCTATCGCTGACTCCCGAGGACTACCTGGACGCCGAGGGGAAGCCCACCGACAAGTCGCGAATCGGACACCTGGCGGTCGGCGTCCCGGGGACGGTGGCAGGATTTGCCGAGCTGTTCGACCGCTATGGCTCGCTGCCGTGGAACGAGTTGGTGGAGCCGGCCATCGACCTGGCCGAGAACGGATTCACGGTGACCGAGGGGTTGAATCGCGGTCTGGCGGCCAGGGCGAGCATCATGACCCAGTTCGAGACGACGGCGCAGGTCTTCTACCCGGGCGGTGAGGCTCCCCGTGTCGGCTCGAACTTCCGGCAACCGATGCTGGGCGGCACGCTGCGTCTGATCGCCACGGAGGGCAAGAATGCGTTCTACCGGGGCCAGATCGCCGACCTGATCGTAGAGGAGATGCGCGAGGGTGGTGGTCTGATCACCCACGAGGATCTGAGTCGTTACCAGGCGGTTTGGCGAGAGCCGATCACGTTCCAATACCGCGGCCACACGATCATCTCGATGTCACCCCCTTCGTCCGGCGGCATAACGGTCGCGGAGACCCTAAAGATCCTCGAGGCTTACGACCTCGCGTCGATGGGCTTCAACTCCTTCGACGCGATCCACCTCACCGTCGAGGCCTTCCGCCGTGCCTTCGCCGACCGCAACTACTTCTTGGGCGATCCCGATTACACCAACATCCCAGTTGCAGAGCTGATCAGCGATGATCACGCCGCCGAACTGCGGGCGAGCATATCGCGTAGCCGTGCATCCTCGTCGGAACAATTCAACCGGGTGCCGGTCCTCAGCGAGGGGAACAACACGACGCACTACTCGATCGTCGATGATCAGGGAAACGCCGTTGCCGTCACATATACGCTGAACTCGGGTTACGGCTCGGGGGTGACCGTGGAACGGGCGGGGTTCCTGCTGAACAACGAGATGGACGATTTCACGGTTCGCGCTGGTTACCCGAACCAGTTTGGTCTCATTCAAGGCGACGCCAATCTCGTCGGGCCCGCCCGCCGCCCGCTATC
>JASFLD010000406.1:0-4594 GCA_050118275.1 Gemmatimonadales bacterium | reverse complement strand
CGGCAACGACGTGATCCGCCCCCGGGCGATCAGCATGTCGATGTAGTCGTAGGCCCAGTGGCCCAGCGACAGGTAGGCCGAGCCGTAGGAGTCGAGGCCGGCGCCGGCATCGCTCCGCGACTCCGTCCGCTGCGCCAGTCCCACCTCCGGGACGGCCAGCGCCAGGAGAAGGCAGAGCACGGGCGAGCGCGATCCGAACGGGAGGTACCGGGTCGGTCCGAACATGGCCGGGAACATACTCGCTGAGCCGGTGAGTCCGAAAGCGCCGCACGCTGCGAGCCCGGCCGTCCTTCCTTGACAGCCCATATCCCCCCGGATAGCCTTGCCCACGCTGGACGCGGCGGACGCCCCGCCCCGGCCGCGCCGGCCAGAGCCTACCTACCAGGGAGCGAAGCGACTTGACCCACCTCCAAGATCTACTGCCCCACGTCCGCGACGTCGCCGTGAAGGCCGGCCTGCTGATCGAGCGCATCCAGCGGGAAGGCTACGAGGCGAAGTCGAAGGAAGACAACAGTCCCGTGACGCGCGCCGATCGCGAAGCCGATGCCGTTCTGAAACGAGAGTTGCTCGCCCTCGAGCCCGTCGCCTGGCTGTCGGAAGAGACGGCCGACAAGCCGGACCGGCTGGATGCCGACCGCCTCTGGGTCGTCGACCCACTGGACGGGACGAAGGAGTTCATGAAGGGCCTGCCCGAGTACAGCGTCGCCATCGCGCTGGTCGAGAACGGCGAGCCGGTGCTGGGCGTCGTGCACAACCCCGTCACCGGCGAGACGTTCTCCGCCGCGCGGGGGGCGGGCGCGTTCAAGAACGGCCAACCGATCCGCGTACGCGAGGGCGACTTGCTGCTGGCCTCGCGCTCCGAGACGGCGCGGGGCGAGTTCACACCGTTCGAGGGGAAATGGCAGGTGAAGCCGGTTGGCAGCATCGAGTACAAGCTCGCCTTGATCGCCGCCGGCGACGCCGCGGTGACCTTCTCCCGCGGGCCGAAGCACGAGTGGGACGTCTGCGCCGGCGCGATCCTCATCACCGAAGCCGGCGGCCTGGCCACCGAGCTGTTCGGCGAGCCGCTGCGCTTCAATCAGCCCTTCCCCAAGGTCAAGGGCATCCTGGCGGGCGCGCCGCGCGCCTACGAGACCGCGCGCACACAAATTGCATCGATCGGCGCCTCGGACCGGATGGACGAATTGGCGAACAAAGACTGACCGCGACCGGCAACGGCTGAATCGCCACTAAGGAGATAGAAAGCTTGACCGACCATCTCATTTCGCCGCACGGCGGCACGCTCAACGATCTTTGCGTCTCGGAGGAACGCACGAAGCAACTGGCCGAAGCGTCGCGCGACTGGCCGTCCTACAATCTGAAGGCGCGCCAGCTGTGTGACCTCGAGCTGCTGATGAACGGCGGTTTTTCGCCGCTGCGCGGCTTCATGGGCAGCGCCGACCACGAATCGGTTTGCACGTCGATGCGGCTGAGCGATGGAACGTTGTGGCCGCTTCCCATCACGCTGGACGTGCCGGAGGCGGTGGCGCAGGCCGTGGGGCCCGGCGCCACGCTGGCCCTGCGCGATCCCGAAGGCGTCATGCTCGCCGCGCTCCACGTCGAGGAGGTGTGGCAGCCGGATCGCCAGGCGGAAGCCGAGTGCGTCTTCGGCTCGCTCGAGCGCGGTCATCCCGGCGTCATCCAGCGTTTGGAAGAGGCGCAACCGTACTCGGTGGCGGGCGCGATCGAGGGCATCGAGCTGCCGGGCAACTACGACTTCCCCATCCTGCGCCGCACGCCGGCCGAGCTGCGGGCCGAGTTCGCGCGACTGGGCTGGCGGCGCGTCGTCGCCTTTCACGCTCTCGCCCCCATGCATCGGGCGCAGCAAGAAGCGACGCTGCGGGCCGCCAAGGAGGCGGAGGCGAGCCTGCTGATCCACGCCGCCGTCGGCCTGGCGAAGCCGGACGATCGCGAGCACTACACGCGGATACGCTGTTACGAGGCGCTCTTGCGGCACTTTCCCCGCCACACGGCCATGCTGTCGCTGCTCAACGTGGCCCCGCGGATGGCCGGCCCGCGCGAGGCGCTGCTCCACGCTATCGTGCACAAGAACCACGGCTGCACCCATCTGATCGTCGAACGGGACCATGCCGGTCCCGGGTCCGACGCGAACGGGAAACCGTACTACGGACCCGAGGATGCCCAGCAGATGGTGAAGCAGCACGAGGGGGAATTGGGCGTCGAGATGGTCACGCTGAAGCGGATGGTCTATGTCGAGGACCAGGCGATGCACATGGCCGCCGACGAGGTGCCGGAGGGCAGCCGCACGCTGAGCATCTCGGCGGCCGAGTTGGGCGAGCGGCTGGCCGACGGTCGCGAGGTGCCCGAGTGGTTCAGCTTCCCGGAGGTCGTGAACCAACTTCGCCACACGCGCCGGCCGCGGCATCGGCAGGGCTTCACCGTCTTCTTCACCGGCCTCTCCGGCGCCGGGAAGTCGACCATCGCCAACGTGCTGCTGGTCAAGTTCCTGGAGATGGGCGGTCGTCCGGTGACCCTGTTGGACGGTGACATCGTGCGGAAGCATCTGTCGTCGGAGCTGGGCTTCTCGCGCGAGCACCGCGACATCAACATCCGCCGCATCGGCTTCGTCGCTTCGGAGATCACGAAGAACGGCGGTATCGCGATCTGCGCGCCCATCGCGCCGTACGACAGCGTGCGTCAGGAGAACCGCGCGATGATCGAGCCGCTGGGCGGTTACATCCTCGTCTACGTCGACACGCCGCTCACGGTCTGCGAGGAGCGCGACCGCAAGGGCCTCTACGCCAAGGCGCGGGCCGGCATCGTCAAGGAGTTCACCGGCGTCTCGGACCCGTACGAGGTGCCGGAAGACGCGGACGTCGTCATCGACACCACCGACACGACCCCGGAAGAGGGCGCCCAGAAGATCATCCTCCACCTGGAAAAGGCGGGGTACATCGGGTCGAGCGCGAACGCTTCGTGACGGCCGCCGATCCTCACTGAGGCTGGTCGGACCCTGCCGTGCTGGACGGTTTTGGGCGGCTGGACGACGGGTCGTCTCGCTACGGAGGGCTGACAGCGGGTCGTCTCGCTACGGCCTCCCCCGCGCTCACGCCTGCCGGCGTGACCGCGGGCTCGCTAAAACCAGCTTCGCTACGACGACCCGCTGCGAGCCTTCCCACGGGCGCCTCGAAAACCGGCTTAAAGATCATTCCATCGAAGGCAGTGAGCATCAACGGCCAGGCGCGCACGGGAGGGGCAACGCTCAGCCGAGGATCTCGTCGGCGGTCAGCGTGACGCCGGGAAGGCCGGCGACTTCGATCTCGGCGCCGCAGGTGACGGTCCGGATTCGGGCGTAGCCCTCGGAACCGGGCTCGCGGTGCACATCGATGATAGCGCGGCCCCCGGCGCGCTCCGCCAGCAGGTTGTTCAGCCGACGGACGCACGCCGCGTGGGGCTCGCCGATGGGCGTCATCACGACGATGCGACCGTCGAGTAGCTCGACCCGGTCGTCCTCACGCAGGATGCCGGCCTCGGCCATCCGCTGATACTCCTCGACGGTGAACCGCCGCGTCGGGATTTGTACGTGCATGACGCACCTCCTGACCGAATATCGAGCCGCGCTCGGAGACCAGCAAGTTCCGGCAAGCGGTGATAGATAGTTGATCGGAGGCGGATAGTGTTTGGGGGTGGACAGGCAGAGTTATGTGCGATAGCTTGAGTAAGGGTATTACAAGTTGGAGTATTACTGCTATGCGCGTCACTACCAAGGGCCAGATCACCATCCCCATCGAGATCCGTGAGGCGCTCGGAATCCTCCCCTATACCGAGGTGGAGTTCGAGCTGATGGACGGCTGGGCCAAGCTCACCAAGAAGGACAACGGCGGCCGCGCCCGCGGGCGCCGCGTCGTCGAGACCCTCCGCGGACGGGCCGATGCCGGGTTGAGCACCGAAGAGATCCTCGCCCTCACACGCGGTGAGGCCGAGTGAAGCAAGTACTCGTCGACAGCAATGTGCTCCTCGACGTGCTGACCGAGGATCCCGTTTGGTTCGAATGGTCCTCCGCGGCGCTGGCGGAATTGGCCGAGGCCCAGGTCCTTGCCATCAATCCGATCATCTATGCGGAGGTCTCCATCGCCTTCGAGCGCATCGAGGACCTGGACAGCGTCCTCGGGCCGGAGCTCTTTCAACGCCAGCCGCTCCCGTGGCCGGCCGGGTTTCTCGCCGGGAAGTGCTTCGTTCGCTACCGCGAGCGCGGTGGCCTGCGACGATCGCCGCTGCCCGACTTCTACATCGGAGCGCACGCCGCCCTGACCGACAGCGTGCTGCTCACACGCGATGCGAGCCGCTACCGCACCTACTTCCCTCAACTGCGGATCCACGCGCCCGATACCGGGTGACGGCGGTCGTGTCGGACCCGTACGAGGTGCCGGAAGACGCGGACGCGGACGTCGCCATCGACACCACCGCGAATCGTAGCGATGTGCTCGTCCCCCAGTCGCGCACCACGCATGTGTACGAGAATGGCGGCCAGTCCATAGGCTCTACGGCAACACCGCGCCGACGGATATCGTCAGTTCAGGCAGAGCCCGAGGAG
>JASFLD010000405.1:0-4595 GCA_050118275.1 Gemmatimonadales bacterium | reverse complement strand
TGGGGCCGCTGACCTTGTTCAACTCCGACGACGCGGAGGCAGCCCAGCGGCGTGGGTATCCGGAGGACATCAACGCCTACCTGCACATCGCCGAGGATGGGAAGGTGACGCTGTACTCGGGCAAGATCGAGATGGGGCAGGGAGTCATGACGTCGCTCACCCAGATGGCGGCGGAGGACCTCCGTGTGTCGCTCGATGCCATTCAGATCATCATGGGCGATACCGACACCTGCCCGTGGGACATGGGCACCTTCGGGTCATTGACGACCCGGATGTTCGGGCCGGCCGTCCGCGCCGCCGCCGCCCAGGCCCGCCTGGTCCTGACCGATCTGGCCGCGGTGCGCCTCGGTGTGCCGCGCGACGCGCTAATCGTCGAGAACGGTGTCGTGTACGTCGAGGCGGACCGAAGCCGCAAAGTCTCGTACGGCGAATTGGCCAAGGGGCAGGAGATCACCCATACCGTGGACGAGAAGGCGGTCCTGCGGTCGGTCGAGGAGTTCACCGTGATGGGTACCTCCCCGAACCGGCTGGACGGTCATGAGAAGGTGACGGGCACGGCCAAATTCGCCGGCGACATCCGACGTCCCGGGATGCTGTACGCTCGTATCCTTCGCCCGCCGGCGCACGGCGCGACGTTACGCTCTGTGGACACTTCGGCCGCCGCGGCCATGCCCGGCGTCCGTGTCGTGAACGAGGATGGGTTGGTGGCTGCCCTAGCATCCGATCCCGAGACGGCGGAGAAGGCACTACAGGCGATGAAGGCGGACTTCGACTCGCCTGCGGCGGCCGTGGACACCGAGAGCATCTTCGAGCACCTGGTGAGCGCGGCGCCCGAGGCGAACACGACGGAACAAGCCGGCGACCTGGAGGCCGGACGGCGGCAGTGCGCGCAGACGTTCGATGTCACGTATTACAACAGTTACGTGGCCCATGCCCCCATGGAGCCGCACACCGCCGTGGCCGAGATCAAGGACGGTAGAGCGACCATCTGGTCCTCCACTCAAGCTCCCTTTGGTCAGCAGCGCACCATCGCCCAGGAACTCGCGTTCGCGGCAGAGGACGTCCGAGTGATCACGCCCTACGTCGGGGGCGGATTTGGCGGCAAGGTACCCGGACGGCAGGCGGTCGAGGCCGCCAGGCTGGCGAAGATCACTGGTAAACCGGTGCAGGTCGCGTGGACACGCGGGGAGGAGTTCTTCTACGACACCTTCCGGCCGGCGGCTACGTTGAAGGTGGTCTCCGGCTTCGACACGGCTGGGAAGATCAGGCTGTGGGACTATAGGGTGTACGGGGCCGGCTCCCGCGGTTCCGACGTATTCTACGACATCCCGAACCACAGCGTCCGGGTCTACGGCGAGTGGGGAAGGGCGCCGGATGGGATGCACCCCTTCGCGGTGGGGGCGTGGCGGGCGCCAGCGGCGAACAGCAACCGCTTCGCGGGGGAGCAACAGATCGACATCATGGCGGCCGCTGCCGGCATCGACCCACTGGAGTTCCGTCTCCGGAACACGACTGACGAGCGGATGCTGGCGACCTTGAAGACCGTGGCGGAGACCTACGGCTGGGAACCGGCGGTCGCACCTCGTAAGGATGGACGTGGCCGTGGCCTGGCCTGCGGGATCGATGCGGAGACCTACGTGGCGCTGATCGCCGACGTCAGCGTCGACCCGACGACCGGTGAGGTCAAGGTGGAGCGCATCGTTTGCGCGCAGGACATGGGTCAGGTGGTAAACCCGGATGGGGCTCGCATGCAGATGGAGGGTTGTATCGCCATGGGGCTTGGCTACGTGTTTGGGGAGGAAGTCCGTTTCGAAGGTGGGAAGATCCTCGATTCGAACTTCGGCACCTACGCGCTGGCCCGTTTTTCGTGGATACCGTCGCGCATCGATACGGTCTTCGTGAGCAACGATGAACTGCCGCCCAAGGGCGGGGGCGAACCCGCCATCATTAACATGGGCGCGGTGGTGGCCAACGCGATCTTCGATGCCACGGGCGCCAGGGTTCATAGGCTACCGATGACCCCGGCCCGGGTGTTGGAAGCGATCAGGAGCACCTAGTGCGTCGAGTGGTGCTGGGGTGGGCCGTCGCGTCGAGTCGGCTCGCCCCACGCCGTACCGCCGAGCGCGATATCAAGCGGCAGGCGCGAGCCCGTCGCCTACCCGATCGCGAATGAAACGCCCAGCTTCCACATCCAGAGACTGACTTCGCTCTCGAGGACCTCGAACCAGAGCGAGCCGTCGGGGTCCTCGTAGATGCCCCCCTCTCGCATGTACTCGACCCGGCCGGTGTGCATGTACTGCGCGGACATGTCCAGCAGAACCCGCCTCGACAATGCGAGATACAGTCCGCCGCCCCCGGTTAGAGCGGGAGCCAGGTCATCGAAGTTCGTGCTGCCTAGGGAATGATAGTAGTAAGGGTCGCCGTCGACCGAGGAGTTCGTCGCAAAATACGAGAACCCGAAACCACCGTGCACGTATGGCCGGAGGGCGCCGTGGCCGAGCGTGATTTGTGGCCCGATGAAGCCGGAGCCGATGATGTTGTCGGTGGTCACGTCGACCCATATCCGCGGGATGGTGGGGCTCAACGGCTGGCTGAAATGCTCGTGGCCGTAGACGATGAATGTGCCATCGAGGCGCAACCCGACGATGCCCTTCCGGCCCAGGTTGAAGACCGCATGGCCACTCATCCCGAATCCATCTTCAACGAAATAGCCGAACTCGCCTTGCGGCTCGACCCAGATGAACTGAAAGCCGAGAACCGAGCGCGCCTGGTTCCGATCGTGGCGATAGTGTTGGGCTTGCAGGTCCCCCGCCGCCACGATGAGCACAATTAGAGCTGAGAACGAGGCTGATCTTGTCAGTCTGACGTCGAGATGGCGCATGGTCTTCTCCTTTCGCTGCGCCCGACGTCCTGCTGTCGGTACTGGTTTGCCGCTTCGAGACCCAGCGTCCTACTGGGTGTAGGCCGGGCCAGCGACCGTTGAACGTGCAAGACAGATGCCGGGACCGAGGGAGCGGAGTGCTAGGCATAATGCGGGTTGTCGGGGTTGGGTCCGATGCCGGCCGTATCAGTTGGAAACGGCGGCCGTGGTCGAATCACACACGCTGGCCGTGTCTCGAAGTTGCCCCTTGGCCGCCGGATCACGGCGTGCGAGCTCAGCTATTGTCGAGGAGCAAACGCAGTGCCGTACGCTGCCGGGTGCGATAGGACGTGAATCCGCGGCGGTCGAGAGTGAGTATCTCGCGCACGCTCAGGCCCTCGGCCAACAGCACGAGCGATCTTCAGCGAGTACTGTCGGGCCGTATTTCGTTTCCCCACAGCGTCGGATCGTTGCCCATGTTCTTGCGCCACTCGTGCCGCCAGCGGTGGATGTCGATGGTGCGGATGAATGGCTTCGGGGTGCGCGCTTCACGGTCGGGCAACGGTGGGTACGGCTTGTGTACTCCATCCTGATACCAGTAGGCCACGCTCGCCATATCGAGGGTCAGGTTGTTGTTGTGACCGTGCTCGATCGTGAAGCGGAGTGATTCGTCGAAGTAGATCGGATCGCTGATGTGGAATCGATAGACGTGTGTCCTGCCCAGCCAACCGATATCCTCGTTCACGCGGGCGTAGCCGTAGTAGGGGTGGCTAAACAACGTCTTGGGTGACCAGGAGGTGTTGAAGTAATCCTCGGTGCCGGTGCCGTGCAGCGACGGCGGCCACGGCTCGCCATCTATGAAGATCATGTCGTCGCCCTCGCCATACCACATTGGGCTGGGCGAGTGAACATAGTAATTGACGCCGACGAAGTGGCCCTTGCCCTCGATGTCGGCGATGAGGTAGTTGTCGTCTCCCGTCGTGTTCTTTCCCTGCGGCCCTAACAGCGACCACTCGTTCTCGCCGTCGGGCAGGGCCTCGGTCAGCTCGTGGTTGTACCAGGCGTGAAAACGGCCCATGCCTTCGGGCAAGGCATCGAGCACGACGTAGTCTACGTAGTAGTAGAACGCATCGATATTTCGCCCCGTGTCGTTCTGGATCTCGATGCGCGCGCCCTCCGCAAAGGGCATGATGAAGTAGCTTACCAGACCGCGGCCCTGCCGCGGACCGGCGGCCAGCGGAAGCGAGGCGAAGTTGTAGCTCTCATCCCAGCCCTGGCCGAAGAACGGGCCGATGGGCGCCTCGACTGAGGGGTGTTCGCTGCCATCCCAATAGATGCGCAGGATGATGTCGTTGCGACTAAGAGCGGGCGGGGGCGGCGCGATCGTGATCCAGATGTGGTTGATCATTCCGGCACCCTCGACCTCGAACAAAGTGCGCCGCTCTCCATCCGGGATCGCCTCGAAGCGGTCGTTGTTGCCGCCGCTCCGGTCGAAGCTGCTGATCCGCTTGCTACGCACGTCGTTCTTCATGCGCGCCAGGTCGTACAGCGTTCCATCGACGCCCTGAGCCGCCGCGCTGGCCGGAGCGAGCAGTAGAGCGGACAGTAGGGTGATGGCGAGGTGCTTGTTCATGGCCCTATCCTCCCTTAGCGTGTCAATCTGTTCGTGATGACCCGTTAATCTGACCGCGACTTGCTGGACAGGAAAGAGAGAGGATGCCTGGCACCGGACGCG
>JASFLD010000404.1:0-4597 GCA_050118275.1 Gemmatimonadales bacterium | reverse complement strand
TGGAGCGTACGCCGACCATCGGGCTCAGTTGGTTCATGCTGCGAGCGCCCGAATCGTCGGGATCGTCGGCGGTGATCAGGCGGTCGTCGACCTCGAAGTGCACCCGGTCGTATCGCAGGCTCGCCGTCAGCTCGAGCCGGGTCAGGAGTCCGATGCCCGTCTGGGCGAATAGGCCGAGAGACGTGACTCGCTCGTCCTGGTCGAGAGTGACCGGTCCGGTGTGGCTCGCGTCCCGCGCGCTCTCCAACCGGTCGTCGGCCTGGGCGTCGAAATCGACTCCCGCGGTTATGGCGCTCACGCGTCCGCCTGGCGGTGCGTGGCGGTACTCGAGGCGCGCGCCGCCGCCGCGGCGGTCCAGCTCGATGAGGGTGAAGGGAATCCGGTTCTCCAGAGTGCGGGCCAGACCGTAGCCCATTAGGGAGATCTCATGTCGCGCGCCGAAGCGGCGCTTGTAGCTGATCCCGACTTGCCCTTGTCTCGACTCCTCTCCCAGATCCTGGCAGCCCCCGAAGCCCGGATCCGGCGGGCATTGTCCGGGCGCGAGTGCGATGTCCCGCGCCGTGTCCGGTTTGGAACGCGCCAACGAGTCGGTCAGACTGCTCGGACTCTCGGCCAACGGGGTGGCCACATAGTTGGCGATCAGGGTGATCTCGGAGACGGAGTCCGGCGAAAACCGCAGCCGGCCGTTCAGCTGCGTATAGCGAGCCTCGCTGTGGAGCCGGAAGCCGTCCGTCTGAAAGTGGCCGAGATGAGCATAGTAGTCGACCCCGCCGGGCTGCCCGGCCGCTTTGAGATCATAACGCTGGTAATACCGGCGGTCGCCGAAGCTGCCGCCCAGAACGCGGAGCTCGCCTCCCAACGGCACCGGCGGTGAGGCTTCGGTCTGGACGCTGATGACGCCGCCGGAGGCATTGCCGTAGAGTGCGGAAGCTGCGCCCCTGATCACTTCGATGCGTCCCGCGCCGGCCAGGTCCAGGTTGTTGAGTTGTGACTGCCCGTCTGGGAGCGTCAGCGGAATTCCATCCTGGATGATCCGTACGCCGCGCACCCCGAACTGCGATCGAGCGCCGAACCCGCGTATCGTGATACGGTCGCCGTTGGCCAGGTTGTGACGGTTGCTGACGAAGACACCCGGTATCTGCGGGAGGATCTCGTCCAGCGAGACATTGGTCTGCAACCGCTGGATCTCGGCCGCTCCTAGCACGCCAATGGCGTAAGGAAGTCTTTGGACGTCATCGCGTGAACGGGACACGGTGACCGCTATCCCTTCCAGCCGATAGAGCGGTACCGAATCGACGGCGACGCTGTCTGGCTCCTGCGCGTCGAGGCGCGAGCCGCCGAACGCCGGTCCAGTCAGGACGAGCGTGATCAGCGAGGTCAATAGGGCGGCTCGTCCGTTCGGCCTTCGCCTTGCGGGTGCGGTCACCATCGGCCGGACCGGTCAGAAGAAGAAGAAGAGACCGGCGGTCAGCTGGATATTGTTCGTCCAATCACTTTCGGGCGGGATGGGAAAGACGGTCGACGTCTCATCGAAGAAACCGACGGGTGTATCCAGCTTCCAGATGCTGTTGTCCAGGGTGACGCGGAGCCCCAGGCGGTTACCGGGCAGCCAGATAGCGCCGATGCCGATCTGGCCCAGGAAACTGGTGCCGAAACTGAATCGTTCGCGGGGTTGCGGCTGGCATTCCGGAGGCAGGTTCGGCCCAGGCAGACACGTAGTCGTACTGGTCTCGATGACGATCCCCAGGCCGCCGTAAAAGTAGGGTGCGATGTTGTGCCACGTCCGCGAGCCTGTCAGTTGGAGATTGAGACGCCCGCTGAGCAACAGCAAGTTGAGATCCGTCGTCCCGAGAATGCGCTCGCTCGCCTCTTGCGCCGCTGGGTCGATGATGTCGCGCTCGCCGGGGAAGTAGGCCCCCTGAAGAGTGATGACGATTGGGTCGCTGACCCGGATGTTGAAGGCGAGGCCTGTCAGTGGCCCGGCTTTCGGGCCCAGGTCGGCGTCCCCTTTGTCGGTGAACAGATAGCCGACGAAGACGCCGATGTCTTTCTTGTAGTCGAGGAACTGATAAGGCGAGGCGATGCGCTGCGCCTGGACCGGGCTCGGCAGCGCCGGCGCGGCGAGGATGGCCAAGAGGAACAACGCGTGTCTATTTTGCATACGGCAGTTTACTACGGCACGGCCGGCGCGCAACAGAGGCGAAATCGACGGCGACCGGCCGCTCGGCTGAACGGTGGACAGGAAGGCGCGCGCCGGCTAGGCTGTATGCGGGAGGGCGAAGATGAGAGCAGGGGTGACTACGTTCGTCAGCTATCTGGTTCCAGCGCTGAGCCTGGTCTTGGCGCTGCCGCTGGATACGACCGCGCAAGAGGTCGCGCGCGTCAGCGTTTCCGAGGAGAACTTCCGCCGCGAGCCCAACGGGACTCAGTTGGCGACGGTGCTGCGCGGCACCGAGTTCCCCGTCGTGGCCGAGCAAGGGCCATGGGTCGAGGTCGAGCTGGAAGGGTGGATCTGGGCGCCTTCGGTCACGAGTACAGATCAGGGCGGCTTCGATTTGCGGGTCTCGCTGGATGGAGGCGAGAACCTGCGGGCGGCTCCCCAGGGCAGGATCCAGGCTCGATTGGAGGAAGGGTGCCTGCTTCACCAGGTCGACTCGGAAGGTAACTGGAGACGCGTGCGACGCCGCGGTTGGCTCTGGAAAGCGTCGTTGGAGGTCGTCGGCGCGCCGGCGGTTGCGGCGGGGACGGCCGAGCAGCCTCCCGAGGTCGAAACATCCGAGCAGAACCCGGAGCCGACGCTGGTTACCGCGCCCACGCCGCTGGTGATCTACGCGACTCCGGATGGGGACACCATCGCGCTGTTCCAGCCCGGTGCCCAGGCCCAGGTTCTCGGTCGGAGCGGAGACTGGGTACGGGTCCGCGTCGACGGCTGGATCTACGGTCCCGCTGCCCTCGATTCGGCTCTGAATCTGGCGGATTCCGGGACACTGATGCCGGCACAATTGAGGTCGGATCCGGCCCAATACAAAGGTGCGCTCGTTCGTTGGCGCGTGCAGTTCATCTCGTTGCGGCGCGCGGAGCGGGCGCGCAGCGATTTCGAGGAGGGTGAGCCGTTCATTCATGCCCGGGGCCCGGCGGGCGATCCCGGATTCGTCTACCTGGCGGTTCCCCAGGCGCTGCTCCCCGTGGCCGAGCGCCTGCAACCGCTGGAGTACGTCACCGTTGTCGGGCGGGTCAGGACCGGCCGGTCCGCTTTGCTGGGCAGTCCGATCATCGACCTCACGGACATAGAGGTCGAGGGTGAGGGCGGAAGTTAGGAAGGTGCTAGGATAAGGGACGTTGAGGCTCAGCGCGGCATCTTCGGTCCTTGGAACCTGGGAATTCGCTATGGCGTTCACGGGGTAGTGACTGGCGGATAAGCCCGTACTGGGGTTAATATTATGGGCCCCGCCCGGTGAAGTGTACCGACCCACAGGACGGTCCTTCCACCTTGAGAGTGTCCGGATTTAATTGTCAAAGCCGAAAATGCCAGGCCGGTTAGTGCGATGAGGCCGGTCTATCGACAGGATGTCGTTTCGCGCCGTGCGCGGGCGGCCGAGCAGGAAGACGAGGGGGAACGATGATACGGCCTCGACGGTTCAAGCAGGCCTTGGTTTGGGCGATGGCGATGGGCGTGGCTGCGGCATGCAGCGACGGCAATGACGGGCCCTCGGGGCTCGATCCCAATGTCTATGAGCTGATCGTCGTATCAGGCGGTGGACAGACGGGTCTCGCCGGCACGGTGCTCGAGCTGCCGCTCGTGGCCAAGGTGCGGCGTATCGACAGCGGCGCGCCCGAGGAAGGTCAGACCGTCAGCTGGCGGGTGACGAGTGGTAGCGGCGAGCCGACGCGGACGACCTCGGCGACGGACGCCTCGGGTGAAGCGTCGACGCGGGTCGCGCTGGGAAGCACTGCCGGGGCGGTGACGGTCGAGGCGCGTGTCAGCGGACTGGACCCGGCGCCGTTCGATGCGATAACCGTCTTGCCCGCGCCGACGATCGTCTCGGTCACGCCGGCCGCCGCCGACCCGGGTGATGAAGTCGAAGTCCGGGTGAATGGCCTGCCGACCGGCATGACGGTCGATGTGTTGTTCGACGGGGTCGCCGGCCAGATCACCGATCGAACGGACGGGACGCCGGCAGTCTTGACGACCACGGTGCCGGCGCCGATCGGGGTCTGCAGTGCCGACCCCGTCACCGTCAAGGTCCGCGTGCGTGCGGGTGGCGTCACGACGGGCTCGGCGAACCTGGTCGTCTCGGTTCCGGCCGATCCGTTCCAGGTCGGCCAAGTCCTGGTGGTCGAAGGTACGACCGACGTGGGGTGCGCCTTGCTGCCGGCGGACGGCGGTAACGCCAAGTACCTGTTGGTCAGTCTGAGCTCGGCGTTCGAGGTGAACCAGAAGTTCCAGGTCACACTCGGTGGGCAGAGCGTCGCCATCGTTAATGCGGGATCGGCGCCTGCCGACCAGGCGGTGAGTTTCCACAGCCGACTCCGCGTCTTCGAGCAGCAGTTGGCGCTACGCGGGCTGCCACCGGCGCGGCCGCCCGCCGAGGCTCGA
>JASFLD010000403.1:0-4601 GCA_050118275.1 Gemmatimonadales bacterium | reverse complement strand
CCGAAGCCACGAAGTTGCGCACCTCGACCACGTTGAGGTCGGGGTGGTCGCTGTCAACGCCCGAATCGAGGCCGTAATACTCGACCGTGATCTCACAACCGGACTGCTGGGTCGCCTGCCAGGTCGGGTTCAGGTCCGCCTTGATCTTCGAGATGTTCCACAGGTCGAACGCGCCGTTCAGCGGGTCGTGGTTACCGGTATCGGCGCACGACCCAGGTGGCGGCGGTGGCGGGGCCACGGCGGTCGTCGCGCAGGCGACGTTCGAGAAGTCAGAGGTGCCGAGCGCGTTGAAGGCGGAGACCTGGTAGCAGTACTCGGTCTCGGGGTCGAGGCCCGAATCGCCGAAGCCCGTCGCGTTACTGGCGGTCGTGGCGATGTCTACGAAGGGATCGGGCGACCCTTGGGGCCCCAGTTTCCGTTGAATCGTGAAGCCGTCTTCGGCGCCGGAGTTGTCGATCCAGGTGAGGTCGATGCGCCGGTCGTCCGCGGTCGCTGCGGCCAAGCCGCTGGGCGCTGCAGGCGGTGCCGGCTCGGGATCGGTCGTGGCGGTGGCCTCGTTCGAGTTGTCCGATTCGCCGATCGCGTTGAAAGCCCGCACCCGGTAGGTGTAGGTGGCGCCGACTTCGAGGTTGGTGTCGTAGCGCGATGTCACGTTGCCGCCGACGGTGGCGATCAGCGCGAAGGAACCATCCGGCTCGGTCTTGCGGTCGATGCGGAAGCCCATCTCGTCGTCTGAGTTGTCGGTCCAGGTGAGCTGAATCCATGTCTGGCTCAACGCCGTCGCCGCTAGGTCGCTGGGCGCAGCTGGTGGAACGGCCAACTCGGTCGTCGCCGTCGCTTCGTTCGAGTTGGGCGACTCGCCGACGCCGTTGAAAGCCCGCAGCCGATATGTGTAGGTGATGCCGGGCTCGAGTCCGGTGCTGTAGTACTTGGTGACGTCGGCGCCGACTGTGGCGATGAGCGCGAAGGAGCCGTCGGGCTCGGTCTTGCGCTCGATACGGAAGCCGGTCTCATCGCTCGAATTGTCGACCCAGGTGAGGTCGATGCGCTGGTGGTCGGCAGCGGTCGCAGCCAGGTCGCTGGGTGCGGCTGGAGTATTCGCCGAGGCGGTGGTCGCCGCCGCCTCGTTGGAAGCGGGCGACTCACCGGCGGCATTGTACGAGCGGACTCGATAGGTGTAGGTGGTGCCGGACTGCAGGCCGGTGTTGTAGTACTTGGTCACGTTGGCGCCGACGGTGGCGATGAGCGCGAAGGAGCCGTCGGGCTCGGTCTTGCGCTCGATGCGGAAGCCGGTCTCGTCGCTGGAATTGTCGGTCCAGGTCAGGTCGATGCGCTGGTAGTCGATCGCGGTGGCCGCGAGATTGCCAGGTGCCGTCGGGGCTGCTCCCGTGGTGGCGCTCGCCTCGTTCGAGTTCGGTGAGTCACCGATCGTGTTGAAGGCTCGGACGCGGTAGGTGTACGTCGTACCACCCGCAAGTCCGGTGTTGTAGTACTTGGTGACGTTGGCGCCGACGGTGGCAATCAGCGCGAACGAACCGTCCGGCTCGGTCTTGCGCTCGATGCGGAAGCCCGTCTCGTCGCCGGAGTTATCGGTCCAGGCGAGATCGATCCGGTCGCCGCTCACCGCCGTGGCGGTCAGGTTGCCGGGAGTGGCCGGCGTGGTCGCCGGAGCGGTCGTCGCCGTCGTCTCGTTCGAGTACGGCGAGTCGCCGATCGAATTGAAGGCGCGGATCCGATAGGTATAGGTCGTGCCGCCCTCGAGGCCTGTGTTGTAGTACTTGGTGATGTTGGCGCCGACGGTGGCGATCAAGGCGAATGTCCCCGACGGCTCCTGTTTGCGCTCGATGCGGAAGCCGGTCTCGTCGCTCGAGTTGTCGGTCCAGGTCAGGTCGATGCGCTGGTGGTCGATGGCGGTGGCGGCGAGGTCGCCGGGCGCGGCCGGCAGCGTGGCCGCATCGGTCGTCGCCGTCGCCTCGTTCGAGTAGGGCGAGTCGCCGCCGGCGTTGAACGCCCAAATCCGGTAGGTGTAGGTCGTGCCGCCCTCGAGGCCGGTGTTGTAGTACTTGGTGACGTTGGCGCCGACGGTGGCAATCAGCGCGAACGAACCGTCAGGCTCGTGTTTGCGCTCGATGCGGAAGCCGGTCTCGCTGCTCGAGTTGTCGGTCCAGGCGAGGTCGATGCGCTGGTGATCCACGGCGGTCGCGGTCAGGGTGGTCGGCGCGGTGGGAGGTGCGGGCTTCGTCGCCGCGCTGGCCTCCTTGGCCCAACGCGATTCGCCGTTCGCGTTGAACGCGCGTATCTGGTACGTGTAGATCGTGCTGGGCTCGAGTCCTACGTCGCTAAATGACGTCGCGTTCGCGGCCGGGGTCGCGATGGTGGTGTAGACTCCGTCCGCGCCAAGCCGCTGGATCTCGAAGCCCTCCTCGTCGTCCGATCTGTCTTGCCAGGTGAGGTCGATCCGCTGCCAGTCGAACGCCCGCGCCACTAGGAAGCGAGGCGGCGAGGGCGGCTTGGGCGGAAGGACGGTCGCCGTCGAGGCCATGGGGTAGAGCTGCATCAGGGTGTTCGGCTCCACCGACTTCACCAGCGGGTGTCTCTGCAAGGCTTCCAGGCGGCCCGCCGGCACGGTGGCGGAGAAGCCCTTGATGGTGTGCAGGTAGGTGTGGCGCAACTGCAGACCGTGCGCGTCGGCCAACTGACGGGCGAGCGCGGCCGGTTGAGGCGCGTCGTCGCGGAAGACGATGATGTACTGGTTGGGTACAGCGGGAGCCCGCGCGGCCGGGACTGTCGTCTCGGTCGGGCGATCGGGCTCGGTGGGCTGGACCGCGCGATCATCGCCGCAGGCGACGAGGAGGATGACCGCCGCGACGAAGGGGAGCAGCAGCCAGTAATGCCAGGCCGGGCGTGCGGTCGTGAGCTGCCTGCGGCGGTTCGGCGCGCGTGCGACGGCAGGTTCGGGGGTCGCCGTGTTCATGATGTCTAGTCCTTGTCCCGCACCCTTCGCGGCGCGGTTTTGCTGGTGCGGTCCAAGCGCACCTATGCGTCTACCCGGCGGCCGCCCACGGCCGACGGTTCAATACGACTTCCCGACCCGCGCTCGATGCACTGACGTGATCGCTGCTGAACGAGCCGGTTCCCTCCCCTGCTGTCGTGCACTTTTTGTAAGTGCAACAACCATGCTCGGGTCTTTGCTGCTGTGGGTTTGTCTCGATAACGGGGCGAGAGCGGGCTTTCTCTGGTTGCGGCGGACCGCGCGATTCAGTCGATGTGGCGCTATATCGACGCTTGTCGGTCTGGTGCTGCGTGAGCGCTTCTGGTGCGGAGAGGGCCGGCTCGTGGCGCCACCACGTTGTGGTTTCTGGTTTGGGGGGGTCGGATGTGCCTTGATCTCGATAGAGGCCACCGTGTGACGCTCAGCACGAGCCGGTGTTCAACATCTAAGGAGGGTCGGCCCGTATCGCTGGCGCAAAGGAGAGAGGGCGGGAGCCGAAGCTCCAATGCCCTCTTCCAATCTGGGGCGCTTGGTGAACAGAGCACTCGGTCAAGGTTTACTGCAACGGGGTCGCGTCGATCGGGCATCCGCACGGCGCGTGATTGGCGCCATCGAGTTTCGAATTGCAGCTTTGATAGGTTGGCTTCGCTCGTCGCCGCAGACCACGTGCCTGCAATCTCCGTTATCGAGTGGGCATCGGCCATACCCCAATAGGCGTTCAGCTAGGCCGCTCCCACATCACGATTCACGCCGCTCGATATCGAAGACAATCTAGGACAACACCAGAATAGGGATAGCGACGGTAACAGAAGTAGTGACCGGGCGGCTTGCGACTGTGTATCAAGAGAAAGAGAGCTGAACGGAGATCGCTCAGCGGTGTCTAGTGGAAGAAGCTGTGTCAGATGTTGCGTCATCGGTCAGCAGATTCTGATAGCGCAGTCCGATGTTCCGGGAGAGCGTGAAGTTGACGGTGTCAACGGAGCCTGCCAGGCTCGAGCCGCTAATCGAGGAGGCGATGGTCACCTCGTGAGAGGCCGTGTCGTTGGTTTCGCTGGCTCCGGCGGCGGGCACGGCCTCGGAGACGGTGTAGTCCCCGGGGAGCAGGCCGGTGAAGGTGACACAGCCGTCGTCGCCCGTCGTCCGAACGACGGGCCGCACGGTCTCGCCCTGCGCGTCGGTGCCGGACAGCTCGATCCACCAGCCGCGTAACCCCCGCTCGCCGGACTCGGCGACTCCGTCGCCGTCCTCATCGAGAATCTTGCAGGCCCTGACCTGTCCGAGACCCACATAGCCGTAGCTGACCGTATGGGTACCGCTCTTCTTCGAGGGGTCGTCGACGAAGACGGCGACCACGGGATCGGCGTCAGGGTGGAGCGATAGCGTGGTGCCGTTCAAGCCGCGCATTGTCTGACGCGCGCCATCCGGAGTGACTTCCACCAGGGTGTACGTGCCGGCTTCGCGCGCGACGATCATCGTGGGCATATAGAGCGTGAAAGTACGCAGGTCGGGGTCGGTCACCCGCAAGGCCCGGCCATCCAACTCCTCTTCGCCCGGGTCCTGGATGCCATTGAAATTACGATCGTGGAAGCTCCGTACGAGGATGACCGAT
>JASFLD010000402.1:0-4605 GCA_050118275.1 Gemmatimonadales bacterium | reverse complement strand
CCTTGTTGTCCCTCTCGGTGTAGCTGTCGAAGTCGATGCTCATGTACTCGAGGCGGCCGTAGGGCTCGACAAGAAAGGGCTTGCCCGTCGTCCAGCTGAACGTGTCGAAGCCGAAGCGGTACGTGTAGCCGAGGTTTGCCGTCCCGGTGTAGGCATTGCTGTGCGTCTTGCCCTTGGTGGAGGTGTCGACGCCGGGCACGTTCGGGTTCAGAGACGGGTAGGTGATGAAGCGGTCGATGTCGAAGCTCATCCGCTGGTAGCTGAAGAAGCCCGAGACGTAGAAGTCCTTCCAGGTGTAGAGACCGAAGGTGCCGACGCTGAAGCCCAAGGCGTCGATCCCACCGTCTACGATCGCGTCGAAGTCCACCTTGTTCTGCGCGTAGCCCGCAGTGAGTCCCAGCACCAGGTCGTCTCGGAGTCGGTAGTCGGCGCCGGCGGTGACGTCGATGCTCTCGTAGTCGAAGGCGTCCTCGAAGGTCGTCGGGTCGTGGGTCCCCCAGCCGTAGGAGCCGTTCACGAAGCCGCCGAGCTTCGAGAGCGTCTGCGAGCCCGGATCGGGATCGCCGGCGGCGCCCAGCACCGTCCCCTCCGGAATGCCGGGCATGCCCCGCGTGGGCAGCCCGTCGAGGCCCGCGATCGAGAAGCCCCTCGCGCCGTAGCGCAGCGCGGTGATGCGGTTGGCGACGCTCTTGAGCTGCCCGTTGGAGAAGTCGGTCGAGGCGCGCGACTTGGCGGACACCTCCTCGGCGGCGGTCCCGCGGAGCGCGTCGCCTACGCCCTGGGGGTTGAGGCCCAACGAGCCGAAGTTGTCGTCGGGCGGCGCCTGTTTCAACAGCTCCGCCGCCGTGGCCATCAGCTTGGCCGTCTCGCCGTAGACGCCATACTGCTCCGTCGAGCAGTTGGGCCCCACGCCTCCCCGGCAGACAGGCTCGAGTGCGAAGAAGACTCCCTCGTTGGCGGCGGCGGCCGCGCGCTCCAGGTCGTCGAAGTTGCCGCTCGTCGCGGAGTTGGTGGTCGTCAACTCGACCAGCTGTGCGCTCGCGGCGGTGGGCAGGATCACTGCGGCGACCATCACAAGCCACCTAGCGGGCCCAGCCGGGTAGCGGAACCGCATCATCCCCCTCCTTCGGCTCACGGGAGCTCGCCCTGGTTGTGCCAGCGAACCAGCTGGGCGACGAGGTCCTGATCGATCATCACCGGCGCACGCTCAGCTTTCGACCGCACCGGCAGATTCGGAGGGCTCATCCTACCCGATCGACAACCGGCGTTACATGAAATTTGGAGCACGACGATTTTCGCGTACGCCCGAAACGGCTCTCCCGATCCAGCACCGCCAGCCGAGCAAGCTCACCTGCTCGCCGCTCCGCAGATGCCGGCTGGCGTCCCTGAGCTTCCTATTGGGAGACGAAGAAGAAGTCGCCTTCGCTCTCGTGACCCGCTCCGCGAATCACCCGGAGCTCGGGCTCCTGGTGGAGGCCCAGGCTCGCGAGCCTGTCGTACATGCGGTCGAACACACGACCGTAGAGCTCGATGACCGACATCGGCCCAGTCGCATTCTGGAGCACCTCGATCAAGGCAGCAGCGAACACCGAATGCGAGGCCTCGGGGCCGGTGGCGTCGATCACGGGTGATTCGCCTCCGGAAGCAAGCACGAACCGGCTCCTCCGGTCGAGCTTGCGGGCGAGGTCGCGCTCGCCCAGCGGTGGCAGCCCGGTCACCGGTCCGATGGGAAGATCCGTCGAGAAGACGCCGCCGTAGCAGCTGTCCGCGATGACCAGGGCGCGCCGCGCCGGCGCTGCCTCGAGATGGTCCGTGATCCACCAGTTGTCCACCCAGTTCACGTCCTGGTCCTCGTCGGCGTTGGTCGGCAGCCAGTAGCCGCGCAACCGGGATCGGTCCGGTGCATTCCGAAGCTCGCCGTGACCGGCGAAGTAGATGAGCACGTTGTCGTCCTCGCCGGCGACCTCGTTCAGGTTGTCGATCGCCCGCTTGATCTCCTCCTCGTTGGCGTCGAGCAGGAGCTGGGTCGAGAATCCGAAGTGGTCGGAGAGGATCTGCGCGATCTGTCTGGCGTCGTTGTGCGCGGTCTGGAGATCCGGGAGGTGTTCGTAGTGGTTGTTCCCGATCACGATCGCGTAGTACCTGCCCACGGTCCGGCTGCGTAGGATCTGAGGGGGCAGGGGAGGGAAGTCGAACTCGCTGACCTGTCGGCCCGTGGTGCGCTTCAGGAGCCGATACGACGGGAGGGCCGCGAGCTGCTGCTCCTTCTGGGCGACCTTCGTCTCCAGCTGTTGCCGCAGTGCCTGGATGGCCTCTGCCTTCTGCTGGCTCTGCTTCGACATGGATTCGACCTGCTGCGCCAGGGCATCGCGCTGGGTCTTCAGGGTCGAGATCTCCCCGGCGAGCGACTGCTTCAGCGTCTCGATCTTCCGATACGCCTGCGAGGAGAGCATCAGGCTGTCCGCTTCGATGCCGGAGGCCTGGCGGTACAGATTCAGCGCTTTGAGTACGTCCTGATCCACGCCGAGACCCTGCTCGTAGAGAACGGAGAGGGCGTACATCGACTCGCGATGTCCGGACTTCGCAGCCTGTCCGTACCAGTACGCCGCCTTCGCATAGTCCGGCTTCACCCCCATGACCCCCTCATAGAGCAGCCCGAGTCGGTACTGGGCTTCGGAGTCGCCACGTTCGGCGAAGGGGAGCCAGCGTTCGATGACCGCGTTCGGATCCGCCGGGTCGTAGACCACGAACGTGCCACCCATGGATTCGCACTCGAAGCGAGTGACGCGTGCCATGCGCGGAGGTTCCTGGTAGGTGAAGCTCCGACCCATCTGACGCACCGCGCCTTCCACGATACAGTCGACGACGTCCAGCTCGGAGAGCGGGACGCGTCGACCCGCGAGCGGACCCGATCCAGATTGCCGGGCTCCCGGCGAGGGTGAGTGGCATGCCGAGATGCAGGCAATCACGAGCAGGGCGGTCGTGACTGCACAGGGCCGCGCAAGCAAACTCACACGGAGCGTCGCCCGGATCGTCGCCCTCATCATGCTCCTGGGCTCCATTGCGGCGTGCGTGCCCGCCGCGCGCTCACCATACTCGAATCCGAGCACCGGACAAGTCTTCGCGGGCGATGGTACGCGGCTCGAGCGGCGCACGGTGGGGCCGGCGCCATTTCTCCACGTCGTCTTTTCGAAGGCGAATTGCTCGCAGGCGGACGGAGTCGCGACCTTCGTATTCCTCGATGGCGACGGCGACTCCTGGATCCGGGGTGGTCGCGTCTCCGAGGACCCCACCCCGGCCGAGCCGATCGCTCTCGACCTCATGGTGCACGAGCCATCCTGCGGCCTCTACGTCTCGAGACCGTGCACCTTTGGTCTCGCAGCGCAGGATTCGCTCTGCGAGCCCGCCGTATGGACGCTCGACCGCTATTCGGCCGCGGTCGTGGACAGCCTGACGTACTCCATCGATCATCTGCTTCCGCCGGACCGGCCGATCGTTCTCGTGGGATGGAGTGGCGGAGGCCTGATCGCGAGTCACATCGCCAACCGCATCCCACGCGTCGAGGCGATCGTCACGCTGGGTGCGAACCTCGACCTGGAAGGGTGGGTCGACCTCCACGGATACACGCGCCGGCTGCTCGAACGGTCGCTGCCGACACCGTTCCCCCTGCGCAAGGGCCTGATCGCGGTCCACGTTCTCGGCAGCGCCGACGATGTTTCGCCGCCGTCGCTTACCCTTGCCCTGCTCGGGGAGCACGCGGACGAAACGATGATCCTCGAGGGCGCAGACCATCGTTGCTGCTGGGTTCGCGAGTGGCCGCGCATCCGCAAGGTGGTTCAGCAGCGTAGGGAGAGGAGCGCACGCATCCGTTCGAGCTCGTCGGCGCGATAGTCGAGAGACGGCAGGACGCAGAGCGGGGACGTGAAGCGGCTCTTCACGGTGCTGCGGGGCATGTGGGCTGCATCGAGGGCGAGGGTCTGGTCGACGAGCTCGTGGCCCGCATCGATGAGGGGTTGTGAGCGCGGAGCAGCCTCGATCGCCTGCGCATAGTCCTCCCACACCCGCATGTAGTCCTGCGGGTCCGTGAACGGGGTCTCCAGAACGCGCCGCGCGATCCTCTGCGCTGCGGCCTCGTGGTAGGGGTTGGTCCGTATCGCCTGGACCCACGCGGTGCCCGCGGCGCCGGGATTCCGCTCGGCGAGATCGAGCCCGTGCTGGTAGAGATCCTCGGCAGCCGCCTGATCCGCGGCGCTGATGGGAATCTGCTTGGGACCAAGCTGGGTCGCGACCGCCATTCCGGCGATCACGGCCAACGCCATCGACACGACGGCGATACGGCGGCGGCGGACCGCGGGGCTGATCCGGTGCCAGAGCCGACGCGCGGACGCCTCGCGCTCCTCGCGGCCGAGCTTCAGTGCCCGGTCGACCGCACGGCGATACCTGCGCGGGAGCCTCGAGAGGTCGCGCTTCTCGATCGCGGAAAGGCTGCGCCTGCCCGAACCGTCGGAGAGCGGGCTCGCTCCCGCCAGACATTCGAAGAGCACGCAGCCGAGCGCGAAGATGTCGTCGGTCGGGTCCGGGGCCTCGCCCGCCATCTGTTGCGGG
>JASFLD010000401.1:0-4619 GCA_050118275.1 Gemmatimonadales bacterium | reverse complement strand
GGAAGCGATCAGGTCAGCGGCCTGAGGTCTTCCAAGCTCTGCACGGGCCGTGGGAGGTCGGAGCATTGCCTCCGACCTCCTCTTCTTCTCTATTCGTCGCGCAGTATTCGCGAAGGTTCGAGGCGCGCGATCCGCGACGCCGGCACGAAGCTGGCCACCGCCCCCAAGAACGCCAGAAAAACCACGACGAAAGACATGGTGACCGGATCGTAGGTGACGACGCCCCAGGTCAATCGCCCGATCCACGGAGCGGCGATCGCCGTGGCGATCCCCCCGGCCACGAGACCGAAGAGCATCAGCCGTAGGCCCGGAGTGCCGATGGCCCAGATCGCCTTTCCGGGCGTCGCGCCAAGCGCCATGCGCAATCCGATCTCGGATGTTCGCTCCACCACCTCGTTGGCCACGATGCCGTAGAGTCCAACGACGGCCAGCAGCAGGGCGAAACCGGCCACGATCAGCAAGAACAGCGCCTCGAACCGCTGCCGAGCCAGCGCTCGGTCCACGATATCGGAAAGCAGCGCTACACGTGCGACCGGCATGTCGGGGGCCACGTCGTGAATGGCATTGGTGATCGTCGTCGCCAGGAACGCCGGATCGCCGTTCGTCTTCACCAGCCAGCTGGGTGAGAACCAGATGTGAATGCCCTGAAAGAAACCGTCGCTCGCTTGCGCGGCGGGTATGTACAGCGTCGGCGACTTCCAGATCGGCTGGCCCGATCCCCAGCCGGAGCCCGATTGCTGCACGTTGCCCGCCACTCCCACCACCTCCCACTCGCGCCCGGCGAAAGTCAGCCGCGAGCCGATCGGCGTAACGTCAGACAAGTTCGCCTCCACGAACGCCTGATTCGCCACCACGACCGCCGGCGCGCTGGCGCCATCCGCCAACTCCAGGTCACGGCCACGCAACAACGGGATCCCGAGCGTCTCGAAGAAGCCAGGCGTCACATAAACGACGTTGGCGATGCGGTAGCGGCCGGGCGGATCCTCGATCCCGACGATCTTGAACGGCATGTTGAGCGGTCGCTCGTAGGGCAGGCTGAGCGCCACGGCGGCGGACCTGACTTCGGGCTGCCGCTGGATGGCGGCAAGCGTTTCGTCCAGGAATCGGTTGACGTCGCGTGCGCTGGCGTAGCGTGCGTCATCCATTGAAAGTCGTACCGTCAGCACGCCCGCGGCGTCGAAGCCCGGGTCCATTCGGTCGAGATACCCGTAGCTCCGCACCAACAGGCCGGCTCCAAACAACAAGGCGGTGACCAACGCCACCTCGCCCACCAGGAAGGCCTTGCGCAAGCGGTGACCGCCGCCTCCCACAACGGTGCGCGCTCCACCGGCCAGCACGCCGCGCACGTCGAAGCCGCGCACCTGTAGTACCGGGGCGAGCCCGAAGAGCAGCGTAGCCGTCGCCGTTAGCGCGAACGCGGCAACCAGGGCGCGTCCGTCTAAATGAATCGTTTGCCACGTGTCGAAATGCGTCTGCACCAGAGCCTCTAGCCCACCGACGGCGAGCGAGGCGATGCCGATTCCGATGAGCCCGCCCAGTGCTCCCAGCGCCAGGTTCTCGGTGATCATCTGACGCAGAATGGCTCCCGCTCCGCCGCCTATCGCCTGGCGGGTCGCGATCTCGGGCCGACGGGCCAGCGAGCGGGTAATCTGCAGACCGGCCAGATTCGCGCACCCCACCAACAGCATGAGGAGGACGGCGCCGAGGAGCAGGAGCAGCGGTTGCTGCATGTCCGCGGTGAGCGCGTCGTTCAGTGGCACCAGTCCGAGGCGGATATCCGGCGCGTCCCCTTGGGACGAAGTCGCTGGCTCGATTGCGCCGATGCGGGCGTCGGCTTCCTCCCAACTCATCCCCGGTGGTATACGGATCAGGACCTTGTAGTTGGTGCCGCTGCCTTCGCCGCTCCGCGAGGGTCGCAGCGGTGTCCACACGTCGGCGGGGAAGCTGGATTGAAAGCCCGCGGGCATCACCCCGACGACGGTGTGTGCTTCACCCTTGAGGCGGATGGTGCGGCCGACGATCTCCGGGTCACCGTCGAAGGTCGACCGCCACAGCTGATGGCTGAGGATCGCAACGGCCGGCCCTCCGGGGCGATCTTCGCTCGACTCGAACTCGCGGCCGATGAGCGGTGGGACGCCGAGCGTGCGGAAGAAACCGGCCGAGACTCGCTGCTGTTGCACGTAAGCCGCCGCGTCGTCCGCCGTCAAATTGACCCCGGCGGGCCAGTCGGAGAAGACGGCCCGCTCGAGGACGTCGGTGTTGTCGCGAATCCGCTCCCAGGCGGCGCCATCGACGGCGTTGCGGCCCGGCTGAATCCCCTGCGCGGGATTGTAGAACACGGCCAGCGCCAGCCGGTCGGGGTCAGGGTAGGGGAGCGGCCGCCAGAGGACGGCGTCGACCACGCTGAAGACCGCGGTGCCTGCCCCGATACAGAGGCCCAGAGTCAGCACGAACGTTCCGGTGAGCAGCGGAGCCCGCAGCATGCCCCGCAGCGTGAAGCGCAGGTTCCTCCAGGCCTCGTCCGCGAGGGCCACGCCGCGCGCTTCCCGGCTGCGGGCCTGGACTCCTTCGGGGCTGCCGAAACGCAACCGAGCCTGGCGCCGCGCCTCGCGCGGGTCGAGGCCGGAGCGGATCAAGTCATCGGTGAGGCTGTCGATGTGAAAGGCGATCTCGTCGTCCAGCTCGCGCCGGAAACGGGCGCCGTGAAACAGGGCGTGCAAGGCGGAACGCAGGCGGTTCAGCATGAATCAGCCCTCGCTGGGCAAGGCGTTCAGAATGGTCGTGACGGCCGCGACGAGCTCGCTCCAGCGGTTCGTCTCGTGCTCGAGACGTCGCGCGCCGGTCTTCGTCAGTCGATAGAACTTGGCGCGGCGGTTGTTCTGGGATGTTCCCCACTCCGAGCGGATCAATCCCCGGTGTTCCAGTCGGTTGAGTGCCGGGTAGAGCGAGCCTTGTTCCAGGCTCAGGAGTCCATTGGCTGCTCCTTCGATTCTGAGCAGCACACCGTAGCCGTGCTGGGGTCCGACCGATAGCGCCTTGAGGATCAGCATGTCGAGAGTCCCCGGCAGAAGTTCTTTGGTGATTAGCATCGGCGTCTCTTTACTGTGTGACCTGCCCGGATCGCCTGAGACGTCCGGTCGTTGGCGGCCGTACGGCCCGGGTTCGCGAGCGCTTCGGTCACCTTCCCCTAGTTTAACTAGGAAAGCTCCGCTCCTCACCCTACGGTGAAGGGAGGCGGTGGGTTTCACGCCCGAGCGGTCGGCCGTTCGCGATACGAAGACCCTCGCAGCGGTAGGCATGCGCAGACGGTCTGGTTGCGCTTCCGTGATCCGGCCGATCGATCCCCTCTGCCTTGGCTCGTCGCCTCAGAACCGCCAGTCGCCGTTCTTCGTGTAGTAGCCCGCGCGCAGGCGTTCCTGACCTCGGGCGATGATGTAGTCGGTCGGCCCGTGGAAGACTCCATTGATCCCGACTACATCGGCGGCTCGCTGAGCCGTGTATATCAGCATGCCGCGGGCCGGGTTGTACGGATTCGGCCATGCGGTGATAAGGCGCAGGTCGTTGCCGGAGTAGACGCTGTCGGCGACGATGCGGTCGGCTTCGATGCGTAACTGTAGCAGGTCGGCGTGCTCCGCAAGCCAGAGGTTTCCCTTCAGTGTGCCATAGACGACAATCGCGTCCCCCGACAGATCGCGCCGCAAGGCCTCGGCGTCGGTCAAGATGGGTGTGTTCGGGTAGAGCGCCTCCTGCACCCTTCTCACATACTCCTGGATCTTTGCCTGAGCACCGGCGTCGGCCTCCGCGGTGGGGACGATCAGTACCACGGATGACACGTTTTCGGTGACGCCATTGATGGTGCCGCTGAATCGGTCCAGCCCGAACTCGGCGACGATATCCAGTTGCGACAAACTGTCGAAGGCCTCGAGCAGTTGCGGATAGAACGAGGCGAAATCGGGATAGCGATCCCGCTCTGCTTCATAGATTTCGAGTCGGCCGGCGAGCGCCGGTACGTAGATGAACCCGCGGCTCTCTTCTACCTGCATCACCCGGTCGCCTTCCGACTGACCTTCCTGGATGAAGACCATCCGGGTCGTGACGGCGCGGATGATGTGTTCGTTGACTGCGACCTCCCAATTCGGATAGGCCATCGCCGTCATCTTCTCCTTGATCGGTTCGTACAGCGCCTCGTGTCGAGCGACCAGGTCGCGGAAGCGCTCGGTGATGGGGTTGACGAAGGAGTGACCGAACTCGTGCAATGCCACGTGCCTCAGGTTTTCCACCGAGCCGAACGTCGGAAGGGCGTCGACGACGCCTTTCGTGCCCGTGATGTTGTAGACATCGTAGCTGCCATCCGCCCACTTGACCTTGGGACCGTAGCCGCCCTGGTGAAAGAGTGGTGCCAGCACGATGCAATAGCTGTGTTGACGCGTCCCGTAGTAGCGTTCCAGCGTCTCGACATAGTCGCCGCCTTCTGCGAGTTGCCCGGTCCGCCTTACGATTTCCGCGATCGCTGGAGCCTGGCTGGCATAGAAGCTCGTGAACTCCGATTCGTGGGCGAAGTCACGCAGCAGCCGGAGAAATTCGACGAGCCGCTCAGCCCCGCCAGCCCGCTCGATCAG
>JASFLD010000400.1:0-4623 GCA_050118275.1 Gemmatimonadales bacterium | reverse complement strand
TTATGGTGGGTGGGCGCCACTCCCGGCGACCGTCTCACACTACCGTTAGAGGCACCGGACGCGGGCCTTTACGAGATCGTGGGATTCTTCACTCGGGCCCGCGACTACGGCATCGTCCGCCTGTACGTGAACGGGCGGCCTATCGGGCCGCTGCTCGACGGCTACGCTCCGCGGGTCGAGCCGACCGGTGCGGTCTCCTTCGGTCGGGCGAGCTTACGATCGGGCGTCAACGAGCTGGTAGTGGAGTTGGTGGGAAAGGACGTACGCTCGGCGGGTTATGCCAACGGATACCTGGTCGGCATCGACGGATTTCTGCTCCGCGAATAGTCGGCGCCCATGTGGAGGAGGCTCGAGCGGAACTGCGCGACGGGCACTGCCAACCCGACATCAGGACTCCGGCTCCTCCCAAGTCAGGGTCACCGATCCCTCGAGTCGGCCCAGATCGATGACGGTCTGCCGCCGGGCCGTCTCCCGGCGGACCCGGTCCCCTTCGATGCCGTGCGGCTCCACCTGACGATACAGGAGTCGCACCTCCACTGCTCGCGGCTCGGCCGAAACGATCCGGAGTCGGGCACGCCGGCCGTCCACCGATAGGCTCGCCGTCAACCCATCCCACGTGCTGACCGATCCCGTCCCGCCCGGCCAGACCTCCAGCACCCGGCGATCGTCCAGCGCTACGACCTCATCGCTCAGCCCTTCGCGGCGCGGGACCAGCGTCTCCACCCCCTCCGGTAGCAGCGGAAGGATCGCGCCGGCCCGCACGAACAGCGGAACCCGGTCCAGCAGCGCCTCGACCTCGATCGTCCGTCTACCGCGCAAGACGCGGCCGCTCCAGAAATCGATCCACTCGCCGTCCGGGATGTAGACCGTGCGCCGCGTGCCCGGGCGGTAGATCGGCGCGACCAGCAGATCCGGACCCACCAGGTACTGGTACACCTCACCCCGCGCCGCCGGGTCGTCCTGGAAGGCGAGCGCCATGGGCCGGATCATGGGAAGACCGCTACGCGCCGCCTCGTGTGCCGCATCGTAGAAGTAGGGGAAGAGCCGCGTCCGCAGCCGCGCGTAGAACCGGAAGATGTCCAGCGTCTCGGCATCGAAGTCCCACGGCCCAAGGTTCGATGTCATGTGCACCTGCATGAGAGGCGTGAACGCCCCGAACTGCGTCCAGCGAATGAACACTTCTTTCGTGGGTCGGCCCGCGTAGCCCGCGATGTCGGAGCCCCAGAGCGGCATGCCCGAGAGCGCCGCATTCTGCCCGGCCAGGATCACCGACGGCAACCCGTCCTCGAAGTCGAAGGAACCGCGGTTGTCACCCGCCCACGGGAACGGATAGCGCCCAGTCCCGGTGTAACCCGACCGCGTGATCAGCACGCCATCGCCGCCAAGCTCCGCGTCCACGTACGCCTGCATCACGCTGTCGTACAGCACCGCGTAGCGGTTCTTCATCTCTTCAGGCGGCGTGCCATCGTGGAAGACGGCCTCGGGCACGACGTTCCCCTCGCCGTCATCGGCCTTGAAGCAGTGGGCGCCGTAGTCCTTCGTCTTGCGGAGTTGGCCGTACCACCACTCCACCGCCTCCGGGTTCGTGAAGTCCACCAGCCCGCCCCGACCCTTCCACCAGCGGCTCAGCGCCACGCTCCCGCTGGAGTCACGTACGAGGAAGCCGCGCCGCGCCGCCTCCTGGAAGTTGGACGCGGCCGGCTGGATCCCCACCATGTCGATCACGTTGCTGTCGTTCACGAACGGGGTGAGCCAGAGACAGAGCTTGAAGCCCATCTCCTCGATACGGGCAAACATGCTGTCGGGCTGGGGGAACTGCTGGCGATTGATCTCGAAGGTGTTGTAGCCCGTCTCCCAGGGGCTGTCGATGACCAGCACCGAGGCGGGAATGCCGAAGCGCCGCAGATACTGGACATCCGCTACTACCGAGTCCTGGTTGTGGTGAACGTCGCGGCTCTTCCAGAGGCCGAACGCCCATGGCGGCGGCACGCGCGGTCGGCCGGTCAGGCCAGTGAAGGTCTCGAGCACGTCGGTCAGCCTTGGCCCGGCCAGGAAGACCACGCGGAGGTGGGATTCGGTAAAGCGGAGCCGCGTCACGAGGCGTTGCGTGCCGCTCAGGTCGAGCGTACCCGGGACGTACGTGTCGATCCAGACTCCGAAGCCCTGGGTGCTCATGAAGAAGGGAACCGGCTTGTGCGAGCCGACGCCCTTGTTGCCGTAGCGGTCGTCCGTGACTAGGGGAAGGATGTAGCCGCGCTGGTCCAGGGCGTTGAACCGCTCGCCGGTGCCGTAGTAGGACGTCTGGTCGTCGCTCAGGAGGCGCAGCTCGAGATCGTGCGCGCGTCCATCGAGTGGCGACCAGGTGGCCGCGATCGCCCGGTCGTTTACGGGATCGAGGACGAGCCGGATGGAGTGGTTCTCCAGGGTGATGGCGGGCTCCCTGCTGACGACAACGAAGCTGTCCTGAAGGATGCCATCGAGGTAGAGCCCTGGCGCGTGGCTACGATGGGTCACGGCGCCCGCCGAGTCGAGGACGAGGAGCTCCAACTCCCCGCCGGTCGGCTCGTACTCCAGCGCCAGTCGGTGGGCTCGTAGGGAGACGACTTCCTGAGTCGCGTTCCCGCCCAGGTCACCGCCAGCCGGAAACGGCCTGGGCGGTAGGCTGACCGCGCCCAAGAGAACGAGCCCTGCCATGCAGATTCGCTGACGCATCATCATCAACCCGAAATGTTCGCAACAGAGTTCTGGCGACGGTCAAGCTCGGCAGAGGAGCCGCGCCGCTATGAAGCTCGACTTACTCGTGCCGGTCGGTCGGCGTCTCATGGTCGATGGTGAGCGGACGGCACGCTGCTCAACGGACTGAGGCCCCCGCGAGCCAGCCGCCGCTGAACCCCGCGCGCTTCAATCCCTCCACGATGTACGGGTTGCGCTTCATGACCTCCCAGACGAGACCGCTGCGATAGTTCTCGATCATCACCAGGATTGGACCCTGATCGATACCGATATAATCGGTGTCCACCCAGCCGAGGACGGGGTCGACCCGACCGTGCGTGGCCGCACTTGGGTTGGTGAAGGTCGGGTTGAAGGCATCGAAGAAACCATACTCGGTGAAGAGCGCGTCTCCATACTTCTCCCGCATCGCCACGAGCGCCGGGACGGCGATCTCCGGCGCGAAGGGAACCGAACCGCCGGCAGCGGTAGGCGCAATCGTACCGTCGTCGGTGACCCGAGTGAAGGAGGCGCCGCGCGCCCAATAGGTGTGGAACTGGCGCGTGCGCGCGTCAAGCGTCAGAGTCACATTGGCGGGCCCGTCGGAAGCGGTCAGTCCCCAGATCAGCTCACCGTAACCCTCCCACTCGTCCGGGTTGGCCATCGCGTAGTCCCGCTGAACGATGGTGGCCCGGCGCGAGTTCTCGAAATAGTCGATGCCGTGTCCCCCCATATAGGCATCCTGTATTCCATTGAAATCGATCCACATGTGGGAGTACTGATGCCCGAACAACGGTCCGAAGCCTAAGTGGGGTTGGTCATACCACGAGCCCCAGTCGTAGGTGCTGGTCCACTCGCCCCACGCGTCCCGTCCAATCGAATGCGTGGGCGAACCGAGGGCGAGTATGTAGAGGATCATCGCCTCGTTGTAGCCTCGCCAGTCGTTACTGGCGAACCCCTGCTCGGGGTGCCACGCCATGGCAACCAGTGGTGGCCGCGGCTGGATCCAAGCCCAGTCGACCCGCCGGTACAGGGAGTCCGCAAGCGCTCGAATCGATGTCTCCGTGGCGTCCGCACCATCGAAGTAGGACTGGCAGAAGAGGGCCCCACCGAGCAGGAGGCTCGTATCGATCGTAGAGAGCTCGGTGGTCCGGAACCGCAGCCCCGTGCCCATCTCGAGAAAGTGGTAGAAGAACCCACGATAGCCCGCAACCCCTGTGCTGGCAGAATCCTGAGGAAGGGTCCAGAAGAATTGAAGTGTGTTCCGCACCCGCTCGGCTGCCTCTCCCCGACTCACGTAGCCCCGCTCGACTCCGATCGGATAGGCGGTCAACGCGAAGCCGACCGCGGCGATGCTGGAGAACGGTGGGTTCGGCCAGCGGTCCGGCGTCAGGCCCATCTCGGGCGGCGTCGTCTCCCAGAACCAGCGGAAGGTCCGCTCCTGAACCGTGTCGAGAAAGGCCTCTTGACGTTCCGTCAGGGGCGGTGGATGCGACGGTCCCGAGACTCGATTCTCGTTACCGTCACACGCCCATACCAGGATCGCAAGCGTAGCGCCAACGTACACACGGCTCTGGCGGGTGGCCCAGTATCGTCGACGGGACAACGCTCGGTCGTTCATTTCAACTCCGCCTGGTTCGTGGTCGATGACACGGCGAACCTAGTGTCCAGATCACTCATCTGGCAACCGACGTACGGAATATCGAACACCGAATGTGGATTAGGGAATCACGAAGAGTTGTTCTTGGGAATTGGACATTCGTTGTTCGATATTGGAAATTCGAGGCCGGCTACTCGACGTGCACGACGACGCTGGCGTCCGAGACGCCATTCTCGTTGAAGGCCTCCATGGCGAAGTAGTAGCCTTGGCCCGCGGTAAGCGCGCGAATCTCGAGCGGGTTCGGTCCATCGGCG
>JASFLD010000399.1:0-4637 GCA_050118275.1 Gemmatimonadales bacterium | reverse complement strand
TGCCCGCCACGATCGCGAGGGCCAAGATAGTCTCGGAGATGGGAATACCCGGGAAGATCAGCTTGATGACCAGCGCGCCGGCATAGAGATGGCCGGCGGTATCGATGACGATGTTCCCGAACAGCGTCAGCCCCGAAAAGTAATAACGCGACCGGGCATCGTAGCGCCGCTCTAGGAATTCCGGCATCGTAAAGACCTTCGACTTTATGTAGAACGGCGCGAGAAAGATGGCGAAGAACACCAGGACGACAGCCGCCATCCACTCGTAGTTGAACACGGAGATTCCTGTGCTGTAGGCGTCGCCAGCCAGGCCAACCAGGGCGGTGCTCCCCATGTTCGAGGCGTAGAGCGAGATACCGATGATTGGCCAGATCATTCTTCGGCCGGCTAGAAAGTACTGCTCGGCGTCCTCGTGGCGTCTGCCGAACCAAAGGCCCACCGCGATGATGAACACCGCGTACACCGCTACGACCGTCAGGTCGATCGAACTCAGTGTGAATCCGGTCATCGAGGCTCTCTATTCTTGCGTGGGGGTGTCTCGGACTCTGCGTCAGGCCTCCCGTCGCGTCGGACGCCAACGAACTAGCTGCGCTAAGCGGTCGAGCCCCAGGTAAGGTGCAGGCTCGTGACGTGGCGACAAGGCGGGGTGAGAGGGCCTGGCCTCCCACCCCGTCTCTATCGTGCTGGGTCCGGTCTCTAGAACCGGTAGGTGATCGAGGCTCGCACGTTCCGGCCGAGAATCGGGCGTGCCATGATGACCTGCTGTCCGCCTTCGGCGACCACCTGGCCGACACGTGGATTGCCTTCGGTCAAACCGATGGTGTTGAAGAGATTATTGCCGACCAACAGGAAGGCCACCTGGGGCGAAATGTCAAACGAGAATCCAGCGGCGACCTTCGTGTAGGCGGGCAACGTGGCGCCTTCGGTGTTGGCGTCATCCGTGTACCGTTTGTCCAGCCACCAGAAATCCACCCAGAACTTAGGAGCACCCCGTGCCTGGAACTGGTAGGAGGGTCGTGCGTTCAGGATATACCGCGGCACACGGCGGATTCGATTGCCGGAGAAGTCGAAGTCCGCGTAATCGTCCGGATTCGCCGGCGGCTCGAAGGTCATGCTGGTGAGCTCGGGGTTCTGGACGGTTCCTCTCACGTCGAACCGTAAGCCGGACACCGGCAGCCAGACGACCTCGGCCTCGAGCCCAATGGTCCGCGCGTCTGCCTTCCGCCGCAGCGTGAGTCCTTGGCCCGTCCCGGGATCCACGACCTCGTCGGTAAACGGAATGTCGGTCAATGTGCTGTAGAAAGCCGAGGCGAAGATGCCCAGATTCGACGAAGCGTACTTGAGACCACCCTCGGCCTGGAAGATGTCCTCGGCCGAACCTTTGTTGTTGACGTTGGCGCCACCGCCATCGTTCCACTGCTCAAAGTCCGGCATGCGGAAGCCCTTGGTGGCTCGAGCATAAAGATTGACCGTGGGCGCCAGCCCGAAGTTCAGACCTCCGGAAACGGCGAACTCATCGAACGAGTGATTATAGGGGAGGAAACGACCCGTGCCCCAGTTCATGGCGTCATCGGCAAACGTCTCATCGTTGCCCAGATCGAATTGATCCTGAGCCTCGACATTGCCGTCGAAGATCGCATGCTCGAAACGGCCACCGACGTCGATGCGTAGACGTTCGCTGACCTGCCACTCATCCTCGGCGTAGAAGGCGAACAGATTCGCGCTGTTGGCAGCGTTCTTGTAGAGCCAGCCATACTGGGTAAAACCGTTGTCCGTTCGACTAACGACATCCCCACCGCCATCGAGAACCTCGAGATCGAGCAATCGCGGCGCGTCCCTCACCTCGAGGAGGATGTTGTTGAAGATCCACAGCTCGTCGGCGGTGTACTGGCTGAAGTAGAAGCCGCCGGTGAACGTGTTGTTTTCCCAAGCCTTGGTGACCCGGAGGTCGTTGGCAAAGTTCTCCAAAGGCTTGGTCACGTTCCACCAGCCGGATTCGACCACCAGCCCGTTGCCGTTGAGGTTGGCAAGCTCGCTGGCCGAGATAGCCTCACCGCTGCTGGCGAACCGGTACTGATAATCGGCTCCGCCGGGGGTCGCATCGACATGCGCGTCGGCGAAATCGCTGGCCGGCGTGGGGTTGAAGATCGAGAAGATCGCATTGAAGGTGACATCGGCCTTCATGTAGCGGGCCGCCTCCTTGATCGTCCATCCATCTCCGAGCTCGAACAAGGCCTCCGAACCCAGAGAGAAGATCGAGGGGTGCATTCCCTCACGCAGGTTGGCCGTCCGCACCTCGTCATCCGGCGTCGGGAACTTGACGATCTGTGCATCCAGCGACGTCAGCGTGCCGTAGTTGGCGTCAAACCCAGGGATCTGATCGATGTCGACTTTGTCGGGGTCGGTCGATGTGTTCTGAAGTGGTACGGGTAGATAGAAGATATTCTGATCGTTGAGGAACTTCCCGTATACCCGGATGTAGCCATTCTCCAGCAAACGGGTGATGTTGGCCTTGATCTGCCCCCCCGAGTTCGCCGGAAAGTCGGGGTCACGGACACCTCGATCGAAACGGTAGAACCCCCCGATGTTGAATCGCCAGTCATCCCCGAAGAGCGGCCCTCCGACATTCAGGTCCGCACGGAAGAGACCGTAGTCGCCTGTCGTCAGCGTCGCAGTGCCCGCCAATTCCTCGCCGCCGGTCTTGCTGAGTATGTTGATCACTCCGCCGGGAGCGTTGCTGGCGAAGATCGCTGCCGCACCACCCCGAACCGCCTCCACCTCCTTCACCGTCTCGTCCATCCTGTAAAGCAGGTCGATGTTCGTGAACGCTAGTTCCGGCGACTCGTACACCGGCAGTCCGTCCTCATGGACCGCCACGTACCGGAAGCTGCCGTCCTGCGGAATACCGCGAGCCCACACGTTGTTGCCGGCCTGCCCGCCCGACGCTTCGACGTAGAAGCCGGGAACGACCTCCAGCAGCTCGGCGCCACTTTGCGGAGACTTTTCCGTGATCTCCTCGGCCGACATGGTGGTGATCGCCACGCTCGACTCTTGCTTCTCCACCGGCCTCGCGCTACCGGTGACGACGATCCCCTCCATCTGCAAGGGGTCCACCGCCATGGTGAAGTCCGCCGTAACGGTGCTGCCGGCCGTGACCTGGACCGCCTGTGACACGGCTCTCAGCCCGATGTAACTGACCTGAATCGTCTGCGAGCCAGTGGGTACGTTGGTGATCGTGTAGTTCCCCACCGCGTCGGTCAGAGCCCCGCGCACGGTCCCTTCGACCAGTACGCTGGCACCGACTACCGGCTTGCCTTCCGTGTCGACTACACGGCCGGTGACGGTACCCGTCTGACCCAGCAACGTGGTCGGGAAAGACAAGAGCGCGATCACCAGCCAAGCTCGGAATAGCTTGTAGCCCATGGTCATGCTAGCCTCCTTGTTTGGTTCTTGGTGACTGACGGCAGGGCTGGCGTTGATTCAGGCCAGACTATGCGGGCCCCAGTGCCGGCCCCGATTCGGTGGCTGCAGTGCCCGCACCGAGGTGGTCGCTCGGCTCGCAGGCTCGTTTGCGACACGGAGTTTCAGTAGCAATTATGACTAGTAAAACGAAAATGGGCCTGGGCGGATCCCGCCGCAAGGACTGCGTGATCGTAGCTTTTCGGCCCGGCAGTTTGGCACGGGGCCGATCTTGGACGAAGTTCAGGCTGGTGAGGCAGTCCCAACGTCGGCAATTCGACGGCTGTACCGCAGGAAGGGACAAAGGTGCCAGGCAGGGGGGCGAAGGGAAGGCGGACGGACCTATTGTAGCACGTTGTAGCACGCACCACCGAAACTGTTGTTTGCCGGCGATTGAGTGTGGCGACTGTTGTATAGCTGAACCCGAGTGGAGGAGGTTGTGAACTCCGGCAACCCGAAGAGCTCCGAGAACGGACGGTCGCTGCACGGCTCTCGGGTCCTTCTCGCCTTTCGCCGGCGCATCGAGCGCTCTTGGATGAAGACGTCACCAACTGTCAGACCGGACTCGCCATGCTAGGACGCACTTTACTCGTCTGGCTGCTTCTCCTCGTCGTAGCGGTGATTGCCGCCGCTTTCAGGACGAAGCTGCTCGAGCCACGTCTCGGTGAACCGAAAGCTCACGTGCTCGGCACGATCGCCGTTGTGGCTGTTTTCGCCCTTCTCATTTGGCTTTTGATTGGATGGATCACGCCGACGCTCGGCGCTGCGAATCTTCTGGTCGTCGGTGGGATTTGGCTCGTGCTCACGGTGCTGTTCGAGTTTGCTTTCGGCCGATACGTAATGGGCCATCCTTGGTCCAGGTTATTGGCCGACTACAACATCCTTGCTGGCAGGCTGTGGGTGTTGGTGCTGCTGACCATTCTTTTCTGGCCTTTGCTGGCGGGCATCCTGAAGGGAAGATCGTTATCACCTTAAGTTGAAGACTCACGGCGTTCACGTGAGGGTCCAACGTCTCGTGCGCCGCCGAACCCATATCCGTTCTCGCCCGCCGGAACCGCCGTTGGAGACCCTTTCAGCGCGTTCGCGCCCCGAAAGTCGGGTCACTCACCGGTCCGGAAGGCAGAGCTCCACACGAAACGACATCCACTCGATGACCGCCCCTGGACGGTCCGAGCTCG
>JASFLD010000398.1:0-4638 GCA_050118275.1 Gemmatimonadales bacterium | reverse complement strand
GGAGATCCGCAACTCGGCCAGCGGTGGGGCGTGCTTCCAGATGATCGTGCCCGTGGAATCCGCAGGTGAGGATTCAGCGACGCTCGTCGCCGAAACCGCACCGGGCACTGCAGAGCGCCGCACCTCAGGCCGCGCGATCCGTCTGCTCGTCGTGGACGACCACCACATAGTGCGCGAGGGCTTCGCTGCCATGCTCGATCATCAGAGTGACTTCGAGGTCGTCGGAGAAGCCGCCGACGGTAGGCAAGCGATCGAGCAAGCCGAGCTCTTGCAGCCGGACGCGATCGTCATGGATGTGGAGATGCCTCACCTGAACGGTATCGAAGCGACGCGCCAGATCAAAGCGCGCTGGCCGGACACGGTCATCGTCGGCCTCTCGCTTCACGACGACGAGGCGACCCACCGCATCATGACGGAGGCGGGCGCCGCCGAGCACATCAACAAGAGAGCTCCAGGAAAGGACCTGATCGAGAGCCTGCGCCGGGCATGCCGGCGCGAGCTGTCTTCTGAGGGTCCACAAGAGTCCTAACGGCGCGTCTTCCCATATCAGGCCGGGCGCTCGCGAGCGTGGTGTGTTTCTCCACCAGCTGGGACGAGTACCGGAGCCGGCCACATCGGCGATCTGCCGATCGAGTCTAGCCCCTCGTCCGGTAGTTGATGATCGTTTCGCCGATCTCGGGATCGCGAACCCGAACCGACACGACGTCGCCAGGATCGATTGACGAGGCGATCGCGCGGAAGTCGCCGACGTTCTCCATCCTTTGCCCGTTCAGTCTGAGCACCAGCTGACCGGAGCGGATGCCAGCGTTGGCGGCGGCGCTGAACCGCCCGACTTCCGAGACGACGACGCCCCTCTCTTCATTGAACCCAAGGCGCGCCGCGATCTCGGCCGTCAGGGGACGAACGGCGAAGCCGAGGATCGCTTCGCCTCCGGGCCTACCCGCCGTCCCCGTCGAACCCTCCTCCGGGTGCGGGAACTCGCCCAATGTGGCGGTAAGCTCGATGCGCCGACCATCGCGGATGACCGACAGCGTGAGCTCGTCTCCGGGCTGATGCTGCGCGAGCCTGGTGGTCAGAGCGGTGGCGTCGGGCACCGGTTCGCCGTCGACGGCCACGATCACGTCACCTACCTCGAGACCGGCCTCGGCGGCGGGTGAATCCTCATCCACAGTGTTGACCTCGGCGCCAGAGACCTGATCGAGCTTGTAGACCTCGGCGTCGACAGCGGTCACGTCGCTCACCCCCACTCCGAGCCGCGGTCGCCTGACATAGCCGTACTCGATGAGGTCGTCGGCGACTCGACGGGCCAGGTTCTCGGGGACCGCGAAGCCATAGCCGACAAAGCGGGGTCCACCGTAGATCGCGGAGTTGATGCCGACGACGCGGCCGCGCAGATCGATGAGCGGGCCGCCCGAGTTGCCCGGATTGATGGCGGCATCGGTCTGGATGAACGCCTCGAGCGCCGTCGCCCGGCCGGTGAGCTGCCGTCCCTTGGCGCTGACGATCCCCGCCGTCACGGTGAAGTCGAGACCGAGCGGGTTGCCGAGCGCGAGGACCCAATCGCCAACCTGCAGGGCGTCCGAGTCGCCCAACGGCGCCGTTGGCAGATTGTCTGCGTCACCCTGAACCTGGATCACGGCGATGTCCGTGTTGGGGTCAGCGCCCACGACCTCTGCGTCGAATTCGCGGCCGTCCAGCAAGCGTACCCTGATACGTGAGCTCTGAGCGACCACATGGTTGTTGGTGAGAATGTGGCCGGCCTCATCCAGAATGAATCCCGAGCCGGATCCTCTCTGCGGCGGCAGTTCATACTGGGGCTCGGGAAACTCGAAGAAGCGGCGGAAAGGCTCGGGAATCGGCACTCGCTCGGGCGCGGAGGTCGCCGCCTCGCGTTCGACCGCCACGAAGACGACGGACGGTAGCACGGCATGCGCGGCACCCCGGAACGCCGCGGAAAGCGAGTTGGCCGTGACGGTGTCGATCTCCGCCGGTTCGGCCATATCGAGTTGCGTACTCTCTTGCTTGGCGGCCACGTTCTGCGCCCGCACCCCGTCATCTCGACAGCCGCCCAAACCCGCCGCAATCAGTGCGGCACCGACTGACAAACACCGCAGACACGTACGCATTCTTACCTCCATGTATCCGCTGATCCGGCTCGTTGCCGATTCGTGTTTCCCGGCCGCGAAAGCCCAGGTCCAGTCACTTCACATCCTCGAGGTCCAGCTTCAGCGACAGCAACTGCAACATGTCTTTCAGGGCAACGATGCCCACCAGTTTTTCGCCCTCGGTGACCATCAGACGGCTGTTGCCCGTCCGACTCATCACCGACAACGCCTTCACTGCATCGGTGTCGGCATCGACCGTATTCGCGTCGGAGCACGGAGTCAGCAATTCCTCGACCGTGTGACTGTCCCACTCTTCGCGCGGTGTCTCCTTGGCCTCACGTATACCGACGCAGCCGAGCAGGCGCGCCCCCTGGGTGACCGGGAACACATCGTGGTGGTACTTGTAGATGTAGTCCTCGACCAGGTCGCCGATCGACAAGCCGGGCTGCACGGTCTTGGGATCGGACACCATGAAGCGCCGCACCGATTCTCCTTCCAGCGCCTGGCGCGTCAGCAATTGTTGATACGACGCCCGCGCCGCGCCTCGTAGGAAGAGCCCGATCAGAAACCACCAGAATCCGGTGAGGAAGTTGCCGCCGAAGAACCAGAGCACCCCGAGGGCGACCATCGCCAGCCCGAAGCCCGAGCCCAAAGCCGCGGCGATCTTCGTGGCCCAGCGGATGTTCCGTTTCCAACGCCAGAGCAGAGCCCGGAAGACGCGTCCACCATCCAGTGGGAAGGCCGGCAACAAGTTGAAGCCCGCCAGGATCACATTGATGAAGGCCAGGTAGTACGGGACATCCAGAATGTACTCGGGAATTCCGGCGGACCTGCCGGCCAGATAACCGACATATAGCACGCCGGCGATGGCGACGCTGGCGGCCGGTCCCGCGAGGGCCATCAGCAGTTCGGTATTGGCGCTGGGCGGCTCATCCTCCATGTGGGCGACGCCGCCGAAGATGAACAAGGTGATCCCGCGGATCGGCATCCCGCGGCGCCGGGCGACGACCGAGTGGGAAAGCTCGTGCAATATCAGCGAGAGGAAGAACCCGAGCGTGCCGACGAAGCCGAGCAGCCAGTATGTTGAGGGCGAGAGCCCCTGGTGAAGCGACGGAAAGACGCCTTCCGCCAGCGACCAGATGACGAGAGCCGCCAGCAACAGCCAACTCAGGTCGACCTGGACCTTGAATCCAAGCAACGTGAAAAGCGTGACCGTTTTTCCGAACATCTGTTACCGATGCCTCATTCAATCTCGCCGTCTTCGAGCGAGGGGGTGGCGCGGACTCGCAACGGCGCGATCGATGCGCCGCCCGCGAGTCCAGAGTGTGCTCATCCTACCGACCTATCCTGCCGATCGGCGCATCAGTGATGTCGTTGTCGACTCGCTTGACACCGCGGATCCCCATGGCGATCTCGCCCGCCAGGTACCTCTCGGTCCACGATTCCACGGCCCCGGAAAGACTGACCACGCCGCCATCGACATCGACATTCAACTCGTAGCTCTCGACGGCCGGATCGACCAGGAGAGCCGCCGTTAGGTCGTCGCGGATCTCGGAATCGGGCCGCGCCAGCGGCTGGACGGCGATCTCGTCGACGACACTGCGGACGCCTTTCGTCGCCCTGGCGATCTCCACGGCGCGCTGCGCTTCGAGCAGATTCGTCACTTGTCCGCCCAGGGTAACCACGCCCTCCACGGTCGTGACTTGCAGGTCATCGGCGTCAACACTCTGGTCATACGCCAGCTCGGTCTCGATGGCCAGGCTGATCTCAGTATCGGCCGGCTGGTCTATCTCGCTCAAGTGGGCGAATTGCTTGCTGATTTGCACACTGATTGCACACTAGAAAGGCTAGTGTGCCGGAAGCCAGAACGACATCAGCGGCTCTGACCGGCGCGGCCTCGAACGCTTGCCGAACCGGGCTAGGGTCAAAAGCAGAGGGCCCGGCTCGGGCAAACTCCTAGATTGAGAAACGGCCTGAACGGAGCCATACTGGGGCACAGATCGTCGCGATGGCAGCGAGCCGTTCGTCGTTCAGGCTCCGATTCCACCCGCACCTTTCCGCGCCAGCCAGGGATCTCGAATGGTGGTGACCGAAAAGCCCGTGCATGCCCGAACCGTCGAGGAGGTCCTCGAGAACCTGGACGTCGATCCGGAGGAGGGCCTCGCCGAGGAGGAGGTCGTGTCACGTCGGCGCGACTACGGGCCGAACAGCCTGCGCCGGGCACGCCGGCGCGGCGTGTGGAGCATCGTTCTCGAGCAGGCGAAGAGCGTCGTTCTCGCGGTGATGGGAGCCGCGGCCATCTTCGCGCTGCTTTTCCAGCAGTGGGCTGAGGGCATAGCCATCGCCGCGGTCTTTCTGGTCAACGGTTTGATCGGCTTTTTCAGCGAGTGGCGGGCGGCGCGATCGATGGAAGCCCTTCGCCGGATCGGAAAGCGCCAGGCCCGGGTCCGCCGGGCCGGTGACGAGCGAACGGTCGCGGTTCGAGATCTGGTTCCGGGGGACGTGGTGATCTTCGAGGGCGGCGATGTGGCGC
>JASFLD010000397.1:0-4638 GCA_050118275.1 Gemmatimonadales bacterium | reverse complement strand
GCCCTGGCCCCCTGGCGCCCTGGTAGAGGACCGAGGGCCACCCCTGGCATGGGCAGGCCTGCAAGTGCCTGATTCTAAAGGACGAGTCGATAATGAGGATTATGTACACCTGGCCGAGTCGCTGAAACCAAAGGACTTGCGCCGATCGCGGTCGGTCGCGGGCCCGGGCCGGCCCCTGGGGGAGGAGGGCGCCCCCACCCCCCCGGGGGGGGCCTGTCGGTTCTTGCCGGCGCACCGCATCACCTTCGTAATGGGTTCCCCCCTTGACTATGCAGCCCATTTTTCCGCTTGCCCCGCGTGGGCTAGGCGTGATAGGGTCTTAACCGACCTGCTGGGGCCTTCCCTCTAGGGCTGGCTGCCCTGGGCCTTGGCGGGTCCTATTGAGGCCGCAGGAGGCCGATGGAGGGGGTTCTGATGGCGAGGAGGAGGAGGAAGCCGGTTGGGATCGGCGAGCGGTGCGGGGCGGTGATTCACCCGTGGGGGACTTGCGCGAATCGGGGGGTGGTGGAGGAGAAGGGGAAGAAGTGGTGCCGGATCCACGCGCCGTCGATCGAGGCGCGGAGGCGTGAGGAGCGGCGCCGGAAGTGGGAGGAGGAGTTTGCGGCGAAGCAGCGTGCTCGGGAGCGGAAGGATCGAATCTTCTACGCAGAGCAGGAACTTCTGAGGGCGGTGATGGAGACGGAGCCTCGGCATCTCGGGTCGAAGGTGAGGCGTCTTCGTCAGGAGGTGCTGGATGCCCGATCCGGATGATCGTCGGCTCGTGAGGGAGGAGTTCTGGCCTGGTGCGCGGTGGTGCGTGTGGTCGCCGGACGGGAGGAAGTGGTTCACGCAGTACGAGGTGCGTGTGGCGGACGGGATGTTGTACCTGGAGGGGCAGATTCTCACGGATCCGCCGAACCCGATTCCTCGGGACGCGGTGGTGCTGATGGTGCCGCGTGGGCGGTGGAATCTGGCTGCCAGGGTGAACTTCGAGGAGGTGGGGTGGTGACGCCTGAGGAGGTCCTGAGGGACTTCGCCCAGAACGGGGTGATGAGCCCGGCGAGGCGGTCGGCGATCGCTCAGGTGCTCGACGATCTGGGCTCGGCGCGGGCGCTGGCTCGGAGCTTCCGGTCGGCTCTCAAGAACTACATGGACGTGTCCGCAGAGGTGGAGAAGTCCTACCGCGTGGCGGTCAAAGAGCGTGACCTAGCTCGCCACGAGAACGAGCGGCTGCGGGCATTGGTGGAGCAGCATGAACTAGCCGAGTGCAGGAAGCGCAAGGAGGCCGAGGCCGAGATCGAACGGCTGCGGGCTGCGGTGGAGGAGCGATGACCGACGCGGAGAAGATCAGGGCGAAGCACTCCAGTTGGGACGGGTGTCAGGACTGCCGCGAGGGTGAGCCCTGCAACGTGGTGCGTCTCGCGGATCTGTTGGAGGAGTGGCTACACACGCCATATTTCGCAACGGAGGAAGAGTGGCGAGAGTGGGTCAATGAGTTCCGGCCACGGGTTGAGCGCACCCTCCGCGAGGTGGCGGGAGGCGACGATGAGTGACCGGTTGACGTGTTCACGCTGCTCATTCCACATTCCCAGCGGACCCAATGACCCTGCGCTATCGCGCGAGACAGTGCCCGTGGAGATTATCCGACTGGACGGGTCGCACCACATTGAATATCAGGCGGGGCCGGGTTTGCATCCAGTTGCAAATACGGGCGAGATGTTCTGTCAAGGGTCGTATCTCCCGTGGAGAGAGCTTGGGCAATATGACGTCGATCCGGTGACCTGTCACGCTCGTCTGGTCGAGGGGAGGCGGCGACTGAGATGACGCTCGGATGGACCTGCTCACGCTGCGGCACTCGATACGGCGTCCTGGCCCGCCACAGCCCACGTCGCTGGCGTTTCTCGCGCTGCCTGGCCGGCGAGTGCCCCACCACGCCCCGGGCGCTGCTGTGGCGCGTCCTGAACTGGAAGCTGAGACGCCTCCTGGTGAGCGACGACGCCTATATGAGGCGACCTAGAACATGAACCAGATCAGGAGGAGCGATGGAACACCGTAAGTACACCTGCGACCGCTGCAACGGGGTCATCAACGGCCAGCCGGCGACCTTGGGTGGCGAGTGGACGTTCACGATCGGGCACGGGCCGAAGTTGAAGGTGAAGCCGGCGGATCCGTCCCATCTGTGCGATGGGTGCCTTCGCCAGGTGGTCGCCTGCACCCGAGCGCTGTGGGAGGGCCTGTGGCCCGGGAGGTTCGTCAAGTAATGGGCCGGAGCCACGGGACCGGGTTCCCGCTGACCCTGCGCTGCGCGAAGTGCAAGACGCGGTGGCGCGGCGGCGGGACCAACCTGGAGGCCACCGGGAAGACCCGGAAGGCCTACTGGCGTAGGGGGTACACTCACGGCATGAGGCAGACGGACAGGGCGATCCAGTACCGCTGCCTCGACTGTCGCCACGTCGGGTGGACTCAGCACATTGACGGGGAGCGCCTGATGCAGAGGAGGGAATCGTGAACAGGAGATCGCTACTCGGGAGGATCCTCGCGCTTCTGGCTGCGCCGTTCGTGCCGAAGCCGCCCATCCAGTTGTGGCCGGACGGCCCCGACTACTCCGAGATCACCCGAGAACTGAAGCGGGTCTATCCCCCGGGGGCCTTCGCTCGGGCTGTCGAGCGCGAGTCGCCGATGATGCGCTACCTGAAGGGCAACCCCGACGGGGCCATCGACACCGTGCGCCAGGAGAAGGGGACCCTCTACGGATTCCCGATCCGCACCGACCCCACGCTCGACCCGGGCATGATGAAGCTGGAGGGGACGGCCGGCGAGGTGAGGATCGTCGGTATCGAGGAGCCCGAACTGGAGGACGTGGACCGGGAGTTCGAGGGCCTCGACTGGGACTGCTTCGACGAGGAGGAGTGAATGGGCTGGATCGGCGTAGACCTGGACGGGACGCTGGCCCACTACGAATCCGGGGACGGCATCGACGCGATAGGTGAGCCGATCGAGCCGATGGTCAGGCGGGTGAAGCGCTGGCTGAAGGAGGGCCGCGAGGTCCGAATCGTGACCGCGCGTGTGGCGATGCCCCACCAGCGGGGCCGCCAGGAGGAACTCATCGAGGCCTGGTGCCGCAAGGTCTTCGACCGGACGTTGCCGGTCACGCACTGCAAGGACTACGGGATGGTGGAGCTATGGGACGATCGGGCGGTCCAGGTGAGGATGAACACGGGGGAGCCGGTCGAAATCTGGAGGAGACGCTCGTAAACGGCGCCTGGGTGCCCTGCCAGATGTGCCAGGACTACTGGTGCGAGGTCCACAAGATGCACGTCCACGACTGCCCCTGCCCCTCGATCGAGGAGTGGGTGAGGCAGCGGAAGTGGCCCTACGGGGAGCCGAAGAAGGAGGAGACCTGGTGAAGCGCCGCTCGATGATCGGAATGCTCGCTGGGCTGGCTGTCGCCCCGTGGGCCGCGAAGAAGGCCGCCCCTCTGACGTTCCGAGGAGCGAACCTGGACATGATCTCGTGCTCCTTCTGGGACGTGCGCGAGGAGTGGTATTTCGTCAGCCCCGAGGTCCTCACCGCGCAGGGCCTCAAGAACTGCCTCATGCAGGCCAGGATCGAGGCTGCCGTGCGGAATCTGGGCCAGCACATCGAGGCGGAGTACGCCAAGAAAACCGCTTGACTTCGCCCCGGGCCGGAGGTTAGCCTGCGTTGGCTTCATGGGGGAACATGGGCATGGCTTACAAGAGAATCGACCGCAAGGACGTCGTGGAGGCGATCCAGAAGGACCGCATCAGGGACGCTCTCGCTCGCCCGATCGACGGTCACGAGGTCACGAAGAAGTGGGCCGAGATGAAGAAGGCGACCGCCTGGCCCGAGAAGGTGGCCGCGATGGAGGACCTGAAGATGATGCTGAGTGATCTGAGGGGCGCGAGCCTCGCGAACCTGGAGATGGAGCACCTGCTCCTGCTCTCCGACCTGGCCGCCGTGCTCGCGCACCAGTACAAGCGCTACAAGATCCCGGCCCCGGAATGGCTCGACCGCCGCGCGGACGAGATCGACCGCGCCATCAAGAGCCAGCGCCGGACGGCCCTGGAGTCCAAGGTCTCCGAACTGATCGAGGCTCAGGAGAAGCTGAAGAGCACCGAGCAGAAGCGGGCGGACGTCGAGGCGCAGCTTGCCGCAGTGAAGGCCGCGCTCGATGCCTCCGACTGAGGAGGGCCGATTCACCAGGCGGAAGCGGAGGGTCCACCGGGGCCCCCGCAACCGCCACTTCCGTGCCCGGGCCCACACGGGCGAGCGCATCTCGTGGGTGACCGCCAGGTTCGAGCCTGGTGGAATCGTGGTGCTGCGGGAGCGGTACAAGCACCGGGTCTGGACGCTCCCGCTTTCAGCCGCGCTCGGCGTTCTGTTCCGCGAGGCGCAGCGCCGGGAGATGCGGCAGATCGAGAGGGGGGACGTTGGCCGAGGAACCCTTGGGAGACGAACTGCGGAGAGGGACGGAGTATCTGCCCTGCCGTTTGACCAGCCTGGAGATTCAGGAGCGCCAGGAGGACCTGGTGAAGCTGACCCAGGATCGCGTGGACCTGGAGATCCGCCTGGATCACTGGAAGGCCGACAAGAAGGAGGAGCAGAAGGCGATGGAGGGGGAGATCAGTTCCATCGCCG
>JASFLD010000396.1:0-4639 GCA_050118275.1 Gemmatimonadales bacterium | reverse complement strand
GATCACAGCGTCATCTATGCCGGCTACCAGTACATCTACAAGTCAGAGAACATGGGCGACGACTTCGAGCGCATCAGCCCGGACCTGACGGACAACGACCCCACGGAGATGGGGGAGAACCCCTCGGCGATCCCCTACCAGACGATCGTCGCGCTGGCCGAGTCTCCGGTACGGCAGGGTCTCATCTACGTCGGCTCGGACGACGGTCGCATTCACACGACGATCGACGGCTCCGAGTGGCTCGAGATCACCGACCGCATCCCGGTGCGCCGCTGGGTGTCGCGCATCGAGCCATCGCAATTTGCCGCAGGCACGGTGTACATCACCCAGCGCGGCCGCGAGGACGACGACTTCGGCGTCTACGTGTGGAAGTCGACCGATTTCGGGCAGACCTTCACCTCGATCGCCGGTAACCTGCCGGCGGGTCCGGTGAACGTGCTGCGCGAGGATCCGCGCAACGCCGACGTGCTCTACGTCGGCACCGACTACGGCGCCTTCGTCACCACCGACGGCGGCGCGCACTGGGACGTGCTCGGCGGCAACCTGCCGTCGACGCAGGTCTCTGACCTGCAGTTCTCGGCGCGCGACAACGTCATCGTGATCTCGACGTACGGTTGGGGCGTCTGGGCTTTCGACGCCGAGCGGATTCGCTTACCGCAGTAGGTGCTTTGGAGGACGTGACGACGGCATCTGCGGCGTTGCGCTCGGGGGTGCTCGAGTGCAGTGGGTATTCCGTTCGCCGGGAGATTTGTATAGCATTGCTATATGAATTATGTTCTTACCGACCGCAATGGCGGTGGGCTCCCCGGACGAGGCTCGCACGGTGGTCCGAAGAACGTTGGGTGAGGTCGAGCACCAGGTCCTGTTGGCGATTCTCCGCAAAGGGTCGGAATCCTACAGCGTGGAGATCGTGCTGGAGATCGAACGGTGCACGGGTCGCGAGATCGCCACATCGGCGGTCTTCATCGCTCTGAAGCGTCTCGCCAAGAAGGGATTCCTCGAAGACCGGATCGTGGAACCCGCCGACGGGGGAGGACACACGAGGCGCTACTTCAGCCTCACCCCTCTGGCCAGAGAGACGCTGCGGGATTCCCGGCGAGCCTATCTCCAACTCTGGGACGGCTACGAATCCGTTCTGGATGACAGGTAGGAGTCATGAGCAGAATTCACCGCGCTTCTGTGCCCCCCGCGATGGCCCGGCGCATTCTGGGCTCGATCCTCGGTCAGGCGGATCGCGGCGACGTGCTGGAATCCCTCGACGAGCTGTTCCGCATCCGATCGCAGAGAGCCGGAAGCTTCCACGCGGCAATCTGGTACTGGCGCCAAGTGCTCGGCTTTCTGTTGCGCTGGCGGGGCGCCCGCCGGTCGACCGGGCACCACGGTGGCGAGGCGAAGGGCAGACGACGATTGGCCTCGCTTCGTGTGGCGGCCGGCCAGGATCTGGTCGGCGCCGTCGGCCAATTGCGCCGCAACAAGCGCTTCGCTGCCTCGGCGATTGTCATCTTCGCAGTGGGGATTGGGGTGAACGTCGCGATGTACTCCACGGCGTTCAGCATGCTGGTGGAGCCTCTGCCTTTCGTGGACCCCTCGGAGTTGGTGATCGGCAAGGTGACCCGCGAAGGCGCCCGGTCCGGGATGGGCTTCATCTCGGTTCCTGACTTCCTCGACTACCGGGAGCGGACGACGGCCTTCGAAAGCCTGGCGGCCCTCATGCCCTTCTCCCAGCACTCCACGCTGACCGGGGCGGGTGAGCCGGAGCGAATTGCGGGCGCGGTGGTTTCGACGAACCTGTTCTCGACACTCGGTGTCGACCCGCAGCTCGGGCGGGGTTTCACGGAGGAGGACGGCCGGCCGGGAGGGCCGAACGTGGTCCTGATCAGCGACGGTCTGTGGAAGAGTGGATTCGGCGAAGCCCCGGACGTCGTCGGTCGGGCGCTGATCATCGACAGTGTGCCCTTTACCGTCATCGGGGCGATGCCCGCCGGATTCCGCTTCCTGACGGGCGCTGACTTCTGGCGCCCCATGCGCCCGGATCGTGATGCGGCGGGACGCCGAGACCGCCACAACTGGTTCGCCATCGGGCGCCTGCGATCCGGCGTCGCCGTGCGCAACGCACAAGCCGAGATAGACACCGTCTCCGCCCAACTCGCGGACGAATACCCCGATACGAACAGCGGCAAGGGCATGGTCATCGCCAGCCTGCAGTCGGAGCTGGTAGCCGATTATCGAAACCGTCTCTTCCTGCTCTCGGCGGCCGTCGGTGTCGTTCTCCTGATTGCCTGCGGAAACCTCACCGGGATGCTGCTGGCCCGGGCACCGGAGCGCCGCACGGAGCTCGCGGTGCGCGCCGCTCTGGGAGCGTCCCGGGCTCGTCTCGTCGGGCAGATGTTGTGCGAGGCAGTCGTGTTGGCGGGGGCTGGCGGGGCGGTGGGCATTGCCACCGCGGTCTGGATGCAGCAGACAATCCTGAATTACCTGCAGGTGGACCTTCCCGGCGTCAATGGCGGCCACCTCTCCTGGCCGATGCTGGGGCTGACGCTGATCTTTTCTTTGGTTGCCGGCCTAGCCGCCGGAGTCTACCCCGCACTCGCCGCGGCCAGGGGAACGGGAGCGGAGGGTCTGAAGGAGGGGGCCTGGACGAGCGTCGGGGGAGGAACACGCTTTCGGGGGCGCCTGGTAGTCGGTCAGGTGGCGATCTCCGTCGTATTGCTGGTCGGCTCGGGGCTCCTGCTTCGGAGCTTCGCCTCCGTCAGGGCAACGGATCCCGGCTTCGACGCGGAGCGGCTCCTCACCGCCGAGATCGAGCTGCCCTCCGCGGAGTACGCCGATCCCGCGCTTCGCGCGCAATTCTGGTCTGCGCTTCTCCAAGGGCTCGAGCGGATCCCGGGTGTGGTTTCCGCGGCGGCGATCAACAGCCTCCCCATCCGGGGGACACCCAGCGGGTTCGGGGCTTCCTCGTCCGAGAACCCGGACCAGTTCGTCGGCGTCCTCCTCCGGTCGGCCCTGCCGGGCTACTTCGACGCCCTGCGCATCCCGCTGCTCAGGGGGCGCGGGCTGGGAGAGAGCGTTTCCCCCGAAGGGCCTCGTATCGTAATTGTGAGCAGGACGGCGGCGAGGACTTTCTTCGCGGACGAAGATCCCCTCGGACGGCGTTTGCGGATCGACATCTTCGGCAATCTCGTGGAGGCCGAAGTCGTCGGTGTGGTGGGGGACGTGCGCATGGAGGGGCTCGAGGCCGAGCCCGCCGCGGCCCTCTATCTTCCTTATGCGCAGCTGCCCAATACGACCATGCAAATCGCGCTGCGCGTCGTCGGCGAGCCGGCCGAGGTGGTCCCAGCCCTCAGAGATGTGGTGAGGCGGCTGGATCCGAACCTGCCGGTGGCCGACATCCTCACCATGGAGGAGGTTCTTTCGGACTCCGTGTCCGAACGCCGGACCATTGCTCTTTCCTTGACGCTCTTCGCGGCCCTCCCGTTGCTGTTGGCGGCTTTCGGCCTCTACGCAGTCCTGGCTCACTACGTCAACCACCGCCTGAAGGAGCTCGGGATTCGGATGGCCCTTGGAGCCGGCGGCGCCGCGATCGGGCGCATGATCCTGTGGCGTGGAGCGCGCTTAATCGGGGCGGGTCTCCTGCTCGGCTTCCCGGCGGCGGTCGGCTCGGCCCGGTTGATCAGGCACCTGCTGTTCCACACTGCCCCCACCGACATTCCGACGCTCGCAGGAGTGGCGCTGTTCGTCGGGGGCGTGGCAGTGGTGGCCTGTGTGCTCCCGACCTGGCGAGCCGTACGCATGGACCCCGCAGCGGCGTTTCGCAGCCACTGACACGAATCCCCACGCAGCGCCCGCGGCACGAAGCCCGCGCAGCCGTGGACCGTTGAAAAGACCGGGTTAGAGCCTCATGTCGGCGATGCCACGCAAGGTTTCCGCCAGCGAGCGCAGGCGCTGGACGTCGAGGTAGACGGCGTCCTCGGCGTCGGCATCCAGGGCGTCGGCCATGGCGTCGAGATCGTCGGCCAGGATCCTCGCACCGCTGTCGCCCGACGCGATGCGGTCGGCACGCTCGAGCAGCTCGTTGACCGCAGCGGCGCGCTCTGCGCCGATGCCCTGCGTGCGGCCGAGCTGGTCGAGGTAGGCACGTGCCACCACCGGGTCCGCCGGCCACACGATGCGCTGCTGGTGCTGCACGTTGGTCTCGGGAGATACCGCCAGCGCGGCGGCGTCGATCTCGTTCTGCGACAGGTACTCGCTCGGCGTCAGGCGGAAGACGTCGAGGCCGCGGGCGATCTCGGCGCCGTAGATGAAGCCGTTGTACCAGTACGCCGACCAGTAGCCGCCCGAGATCAGCGCCTCACCATTGACCGGGCCGCGATCGAAGTAGGCGATCTCCACCGGGCGCGCCGAGTCGGTGAAATCGAACACCGACACGCCGCCCTGGTACCAAGCCTGCACCATGATGTCGCGCCCCGGCACCGGCACCAGGGATCCGTTGTGGGCGACGCAGTTTTCCTCCTCGGTCTGCGCGGCAGGGATCTTGAAGTAGCCGCGGAAGCGCATCTCGCCGTCGACGATGTCGAAGATGGCGTCCCCGCCCCAGGTGGGCGGGTCGATGGCGCGGCAGCGCGGCCGCGAGCCGCCGCCC
>JASFLD010000395.1:0-4643 GCA_050118275.1 Gemmatimonadales bacterium | reverse complement strand
AACTCGAGTCGCACTTTTTTGGGTCGTTTCGTCGTGATGACGAAGGGCGCCTCCACACCCATGCCCCCCATCATGATCGAACCCGTCATCTTCATCGACTCGACAGATTTCCAAGCATCCAGGCCGCCGACAGCCTCATAGTAGTTGTTCAGCACCTCGTCCAGATCTTGCGCCACGGCCGGTGACGCCATGAAGACACCCGCGAGGGCCAAAACGATCGCCTTCTTCAACATCGCGTTCCTCCTTGTTTGGTGCGACCCCGCAAAAAGGCAGTCTCGCGCCCCCCGAGGGCCGGGGCCGCACCGCTTCGTCGCAGGGACCGTTGGGAGAATCCAACGGGCAGGAAGATGCCCGGCTCGAGGCGTTGAAGCAACCTCCCCACCATCCCGCCACAGGGCCCATGTCCGTCCGGCCATCGACCCTTTGACGCCAGTCCGAGACTGGACAGCCGAGACTTTGCATGCAACCATTCGATGAGAAGACCGGTCCAAGAACAAGAGCGCCGAATCGCAGCCAACAACGGGAGCAGATACGAATGGAAGCACGTTTCACGTCAACCGCCATCGTCCGGGCCTCTGCACTTGCCGCGCTCGTCCTGACCGTGGCGGCGTGTAGCGATTCGGAACGCTCCGCGGCAACCGCCTGGACGGCCGAATACGATACGATCGCCGACACGGTAGTGGTGCGGACGGTCGCCGGCAGCACCTGGGGCGACACGGCAGAGCTCATCGCCGATCTCACGATCGGCGAGTTCGAGGGTCGCGACGAATACATGTTCGGTCGCGTCGGATCGCTCGCCGTGGCCCCCGATGGCTCCATTTACGTCTTCGATAGACACGCCATGGAACTCCGCAAGTACGCGCCTGATGGTACGTATGTGAAGACGTTCGGCCGCGAAGGCGGTGGGCCCGGCGAGTACAAGCGACCCGATGGCGGCTTGGCGGTCCTACCGGATGGCCGTGTTCTGCTACGCGATCCTGGCAATACACGCATCAGCGTCTACTCGCCCGACGGCGAGTACATCGATAGTTGGCGGATCCGGGGCAGCTTTAATACTTCGAGACCGCTTTATGTGGATACCGCGGGTAACTCCTACACCCTGATTCTGCTGGACGCTCAGGCCAACGTGACGGACTGGACGTTCGGGCTCGTCCGCTACGGTCCGGACGGAGCGCCAAGCGATACTATTCCGGCACCGCGTTACGACTACGAGCCCCCCGAATTGGTGGCGTCCTACTCGGAAGGCGATAACACCAGTACGAGCGTGAGCAATGTGCCCTTCACCCCGAGCGTCGTCTGGACCTACAGCCCGCTTGGTTACATGGTGAGCGGCGTCTCCACGCGGTACGGCATCGACTTGTACCTTGCCCCCGACCGAGTGCTCCGCATCGAGCGCGCCGATTGGAATCCCGTTCCCGTGCTCGACGACGAGCGGGCCGAGCGCGAGCGCATCATGACGGCCAACATGCGCCAGACCGAGCCCGGTTGGCGCTGGCACGGCGATCCCATCCCGTCGACGAAGCCACCGTGGGCGGACATTTTCGTGGGCGAGCGTGGGCGGATCTGGGTCCTGCTGCACCAGGAGGCCTACCAGATCGAGAGCGATGAGGAACCCGAGGAACGGCCCGGCGAGATCCCGACCCAGACCTGGGTCGAGCCGGTCGCCTTCGATGTGTTCGCGCCCGACGGTCGCTACCTCGGCATGGTCCGGGCGCCGAAGGGTTTCTCGTGGCGTCCCCAGCCCGTCTTCCGTGGCGACACCGTATGGGCCACTGTGCGCGACGAGCTCGAGGTTCCTTACGTGGTGCGTTTCCACGTGCAGCACAGCAGCGGCGCCACCTGAGGCGTCCGCCACCTACGAGACGTTCTCGCCGACATCCAGGTGCAAAACCTGCGCGAGGGGTGTCCGCCTCCGTATGGCCGACATCCCTCGCGGACTGCCAACGCTTTACTGCTAACGCTACTGCGTGCCCTTCAACCGGGGTTCCGGACCGAGTACGTCCTCGATCGAAAGGTCGTGTAACGGACCGAGGTTCAGCGCGCGTACGCTCTCCTCGATCGCCGCCCGATCGCCAACGACGATGATCGCCATGGCCTCGGGAACGATGTACTCCCGAGCCACGCGCTCTACGTCTGCCTGCGTCACCGAGAGGATTCGATCGACGTAGTCGTTGAAGTAGTCGTCACCCAAGCCATACAGCTCCAGCTCGGTCAACTGGCCCGCGATCCCGGCCACCGTCTGGAAGCGGCTGGGATAACGAAGCGCCACGAAGTTCTTGGCGCGGGTAAGCTCCCCCTCGGGCACCGGTTCGAGCATGCCGTCGAGCTCCTTCATGAACTCGGTCAGCGCCGCAGCGGTGACGGCGGTCTGTACCGCCGCGCCGGCCTGGAACGGCCCGGGTAGCGTCGAGAAATCGAAGAACGAACGGGCGCCGTAGGTGTAGCCGTGCTCTTCGCGCAGGTTCGAGTTGAGCCGCGACGTGAAAGAGCCGCCAAGCACGGTGTTCATCACCACGAGCGGGTAGTAGTCTTCTGTCAGGCGCGGGACGCCGATCCGTCCGATCCTGATTTCCGACTGCGCCGCACCCGGCTTGTCGACAAGGTAGATCTCGCGCCGCTCCACCTGTTCCGCGTCCGGCCACGTGGCGACCGGTACGATTCCCCTCTCCCAGTCGCCGAACAGCGTCTCCAGTAACGGCCGGATCTCCCCCATGCTGACGTCGCCGACCACGACGAAGAACGCGTTATTGGGACGGAAGTACGTCTGGTGGAATCTCCTCAGGTCCTCGACCTTGACCGCCCGAATACTGGCCTCGTCACCGGTTGACATCTTGCCGTAAGGATGCTCCGGGCCGTACAGCGTCCGGTCGAAGATCACCGAGGCGATGGCGCGCGGCTCGTCCCGGACCGCTAGCAGCTGATTCAGCCGTTCGAGCCGCTGGCGCTCCAGCTCTTCGGCCGGGAAGTCGGGCCGAAGCGCCACATCCGCCATCAATCGAAGCGCCGCGTCCAGGCGGCTGCGTGGCGTGTGCAGACTGACCGTGGTGTGGTGTCCGGCGGCACGCACCGAGAGGCGCGCACCCAGGAAGTCGATCTCGTCAGCCAGTTGCAGCGCGTCACGCCCGCCGGCCCCCTCGTCCATCATGTCGGCAGTCATGCTGGCCAGGCCGCTAAGTCCCTCGGGGTCTGAAGAATAGCCGGCGCGCACCACCAGATTGACCTGCACAAGCGAGACGTTCCGCTTCTCCAGTAACAGAATCTTCGCGCCGTTGTCCATCTTCAGCCGGTGGACGGGTGGCAGCTTCAGTGTCGGAGGCGGCCCCAACTCGGGCGGCTTGCTCCGATCGGGCGCCTGCGCCCGAAGGGCCGCGGGAAGCAACGCAGCCAGGAGAACCGCCACGCTCACCATCGACAGCCACTTACCCTTGATTGCTGGTCGGACTTTCATCCCACGCATACCGTCCATCTCCTTCAACGACAGCCCAGCGATACACCGGTTCGTATCAGTCATCGGTCCTGACCTCCTCGCCGGTGGCCGCCAGCTCGGTCCGCCCCTCTGGCACGACGCTCAGGATCACCCTGCCGTCGTCCCGTAGATAGCTGCGCGCCACCGAACTGATATCGCTGGGATCCAGCGCCTTGTAGCGGGCAAGATCTTCGTTGAAGTAGTCGGGGTTGCCCGTGTAGGTGTAGTACATGTTCAGGCGATCGGCTTTGCCGCCGAAGCCGCCCACCCGCTCGAGTCCATCGAGAAACCGCGCCTCGTACTGATTGACCGCTCGCGCGACCTCCCGCTGCGTGGGATCCTCGACCTTGATCCGGTCCAACTCCTCCTGAATCACGCGTTCCAACTCGTCGAGATCGTGACCCGCGCGCGCCGTCGCGATGATCCCGAAAGCCGATCCCAGCTGGCTGGAAAACTGGCCGGCGAATACGTCTTGCGCGATTTGCAGATCGTAGACCAACCGCTTGTACAGGCGCGAGTTCTTTCCATCGCTTAGGATGTTGGTGAGAACATCCAGCTCGGCATCGCCGGGCGTGTAGATCGCCGGCGACAACCAGGCCATGTAGAGACGCGGCAACTGAACCCGATCCTCGAGCACGACGCGCTTCTCTTCCGTCAGATAGGCGACCGGCGCGTCAACGGGTGGTACCGCCGGCCCCGGCGGCACATCGCTGAACCACTTCTCGACCAGCGCGCGCGTCTCGACCGGTTCGATGTCGCCGGCGATCGAGAGACTGGCGTTGGCCGGGACATAGTAGGTAGAGAAGAACTCGACCACGTCCTGGTAGCTGGCTGCCGACAGATCTTCCATCGAGCCGATGGTCGGCCAACTGTACGGATGTTCCGGCGGATACAAGTTCTCGAATATGGTCAGGAACGCCATCCCGTACGGCCGATTCTCGTACGATTGTCGCCTCTCGTTCTTCACCACATCCCGTTGGCCGTCGACGGTCTCCGGCGACATCGCGTCCAGCAGATAGGCCATTCGGTCCGACTCGAGGAACAGGGCCAGCTCCAACGCATTGCTCGGCACGTCCTCGTAGTAGTTCGTGCGGTCCGAGTTGGTCGACCCGTTGTTGGTGCCGCCCGCCGCCTCCAGCCACTCGTCGAAGGCGCCCTCGGGGACGTGCGCCGAGCC
>JASFLD010000394.1:0-4646 GCA_050118275.1 Gemmatimonadales bacterium | reverse complement strand
ATATCGTGCCGGGGCCGGTCGGCCTGTTCAGGCGCGATGTGCTGATCGCGTTGGGAGGGTTCGACCTCGACACTTTCGCCGAGGATGCGGATCTGACGCTGAAGCTGTTGACCGCGGGCTGGAAGATCAGGTACGAGCCGGCGGCGATCGCGTGGACGGAGGCACCTGAGCGGTTGGTAGATCTCATCCAGCAGCGATATCGTTGGACCCGAGGAATTCTACAAACGTTGGGTAAGCACAGGAGCTCTTTCTTCACGCCGCTCCCGGATCTGCCGCTCTGGCTGTCGTTGATGCAGATGGGTTTCGAGGCGACGATATGGCCCGCGATGAACGTCTACGGTCATTTGTTCTTCGCCTACATAGCGGTAGCCTTTGGCATGAGCGAGATGCTATTGGCCTGGTGGATACTTCTCACGCTGCTCGATCTCGTGGCTGCGCTAGCCACCGTCGCCATGGAGGAAGAGCAGTTATCGTTGGTGCCGTTTGCCCTAATCTACCGATTCTTCTTCATCCTTTTGATCGATGTGGTGAAGCTTTGCTCCACGGTGGAGGAGGCGCTTAACCTGCGGATGAACTGGGGCAAGCTAGAAAGGGTGGGACGGATATGAACGTAGTGCAATTGATGGTGACCATCATCATCGTGACGATCTTGGTCACGGTGATCCTCGGTGTGGTCTCTTACGTTGCCTACTGGTTGCGCCGCTCTCGGCGACCGACAGGGGTGGAGGAATCGGAGCCCGACTTGCGGTTCTTCTATCGCTACGTCCCGGAGCCCGACGGCGTGGCGGGGAACGGTAGATCGAGAGCCTACCAGGAAGCTGAGACGGATGACGGCAACCTGTCGGCGGGAGCACTGGTCTCCGCGCACAGCCGCGCCACCTCCGTAGCATCGTAGGGTACTCGGTGGGAAGCGTTGTCTAACCAGTTCTTCTACTCGCCCTATCCGAAAATACCGCCCAAGCCACGCGCGCCGTGGGCATGGGCAGGGGCGATCCTGCTTCTCACGGGTCTGGCTGCCGGTCTACTGAGCGGGGCGATCTTCCTTTGGCGGTTCATCGACATCGATTCGGTACTCGTGGCGGCCACGCTGGCGCCGGCGCCTCGAGTCGTCGAGGTGACTCCGGATGTGTCGCTGCCGCCGCAGACGACGGCGGCGCCATGGGTGGCGAATATCCTCGTGTCGCGAAGCTCGGCCGTCTTCTTCCCGGACAAGACTTATTATTCGGCCTTGGTCGCCCGCTGGGATGCCCTGCTGAAAGAGGCGGGCGCCAATGTCAACCACATCTCCGGGGCCGAATCGATCAGAGCTTTGGGCGCTGATCAGTTACTGGTCGTGCCCGCCGCGGTTTGCCTGGCCGCTGCGGAGCGGGCTGCTCTGGAGCGGCATGTGCAGCGTGGTGGTCATCTTCTGGCCAGCTGGGCGACGGGCGCGCGCGGGGCCGATTGCGGCTGGTTGGGTTACGACTTCATGGCAGAAATCGCAGGAGCCGAGGCGGTCGGCACCCTGGAACGGTACTCGCCGACTTTCTTGGCGGTGCCGTACGGTAGCGCGCTGGCCGCCGGCCTCCCTCCAGGGATCCGTATTGAACTCAAGAACGAGCCCTGGATCACGCTGCGCTCGCCCGCTTCTCTCGCCTTCTGGTCAGACTGGGCCCTGAATCCGCGGGCGGGCCCCTACGGCGGAGCGGCGTCGGCGGCGGCCTCACACGTCAACGGGGCGGGAGCACGGGTGGCTTGGTTCGGGTTCCGTCTCGACATGGGTGCCAGCGAATACGACCAGCGATTCATCGATAGGTTCGTGCAGAACGCTGCGCTATGGGCGGCGGGACACGTGATAGCCGATGTCGACCCATGGCCGGGTGGCTACCGCGCGGCTCTCGCGATCACGCAAGATGTGGAGCGCGATTTCGCGAATAGTCGGCTGCTGGCGCGTCGCTTCTCCGATCTCGATGTCCCCGTCACTTTCTTCGTCGTCTCGAAGCTGGTCAAGGAGGACAAGGAATTGGCCGAGACGTTGCTGGCCGCCGGCGAAGTCGGGTCGCACGGGGTCGACCATCGTCAGGTCGCGGGACGCCTTTGGGGGAATCAGCTGGCGGCTCTGCGCCAGGCGCGGAACGACGTGCGTGGCTGGACCGGCGAGCGACCGCTCGGCTTGCGGCCAGCGAGAGAGATCTACGATCAGTTCACGCTGGAGGCATGGCGGCGATACGGAGGTTTCTACATCGCCGGGACGAACCGCGCCCGGAGTGCGGCACCTGAGATCTTCACCGTACCTTCCGGGCCCGTGGTGGTGCTGCCGCGCGTCGTCGACGACGATTACGCGGTGATGATCGTGCGCGGCAAGTCTTCACCGGACTCGTTGGAGTCGGCGCTGCTGTCCGCTCTCCACAAGATGAGGTCCTTGGGAGGACTACAGCTCGTGACACTGCACACCCAGCTGATCGACAACGAGCGCCGCGTCGATGCGGTCGAATCGGTCGTCCGGGCGGCCTACGACGCGGGCGATGTGTGGGTCGCCGGAACCGGCGAATTGGCGGACTGGTGGTTGCGTCGGTCGCAACTGGACGTACGAATCCGAGAGCGAGCGGATCTCAGCGCGATCGTCACCGTTCGCAACGCCGGTCACACGCCGATCTCCTCGGCCTGGATCCAGGTCCACTTGCCGGGGGACATCGCGACCTACGCAGCTCCGGAGGTGGGGTACGACATCCTGGACTCGGAATACGGACGTTCCGGTCTACGCATCAGGCTCCCAACGCTCGCGCCCGGCCAGTTCTTCAACATCCTGCTTCCCCGACACGTATCCTGAATCTAGCCCCGCCACGTTTCTAGCCTTGCCCATACTCGAATCGGGAGTCGTGCCGGAGCTGTGCGCCTCCTCAGGTCTGGGTCGTAGCCGACCGAGTTACCGTGCGCCGGGTCGGTCCGCTCTCCTCGATTTCTCCCTCTTCCTCAGTTCGGTTGGCCTCGACCAGCGCTTGAAAGCGGGCGTACGAGCGCAGAGGATCCCAGAACGGATCGACGCGTAGCAACGCCCCCGAGATGGGTGCTGGAATGGAGAGCAGGTACTCGATCTGGTCGATGGCCGCCTCGTATTCGCCGACCATGACGTAGATTCGCGCGAGATCGAGGACCCGGGTGGGGCCTGTTACGGCGTCGCGCGAGACCGACAGCAACTCTACGCCGAGTTGACCGTGGCGTATTGCGGACTCTCTTTGACCCAACCCGGCATAGGCAATGCCGAGGGCGTTGTGAGGGACGAGGTGCTGCGGTTCACCGTCCAGCCGTGCTTCCAGGACGATGCGGGCCGAGTCGTAGTAGGCGCGGGCGACATCCTGCTGACTGAGGCGGCTGTTGACGTGCGCCTTGGCCAGATAGTAGTAGGCGCTGTCCACGCCCGGCTCATCCACTGTCATGCGCTCGAGTGTCGGAGCGTAGTCTGCGCCGAACACGTTCAGAAGAATCCAGGAAGCCTCGGACCCAACCAGAAGCTGGGCTGGATCGATCCGGTAGAATGCGCGCTGCAGGAGACTGTATGCCCGATCGGTCGTGCCGTCCCATGTCAGGTAGAACCAGGCGGCCCAACGATGATAGTAAGGAACGTCGGATGCGAGGGCGATGGCTCTCTGGAAATAGGGCTCCGCCAGGTCGTACTGCCTCGTGTAGAAGTAGTTCTGCGCCTGGCCGGTCACCCAGACGGTGTTGCGTGGATCGAGATCGAGCGCTCGTTCGGCATTGATGATCGATCGCTCCCAATCACCCTGGCGTCTCTGGATCCAGGCGATCAGCGCGGCGGCATCCGAGTTGCCCGGCTGCCGCCGTAGAACCCAGAGGTATTGTTCCAGAGCCCGTTCGTAGTCCAGTCTGCCGTAGTAGTGGTAGTCGCCGAGGGCCATGTGAGCCTCAGCGAGATCCGGAGCCAGCTGCAGTGCCCGATCAACAGCCTGCCGGGCGCGGGGAAGCTCGGCGCTGCGGCCGAACTGGGAGTTGAGCCATACCAGGGCACGGGCGAGCGCCGCGTAGGCCATTGCAAAGTTTGGGTCCAACCGTATGGCCGTCTCGTACATCTCGGCGGCAGCACGCGTCTCGGCCTCGATGAAGCGCCGGGCGTAGAGTTGGTTGCCGCGCAGAAAATGGTCGTACGCTTCCAAGTTCTCGGTTGGTTTGGTCGCCAGCGCGCGCCGCTGCGGGCTCAACAGAGTAACGTCCAGGGCCAGGGCCACATTCTCGGCTATGGCCGATTGGACCCGGAAAATCTCCGAGAGAACGGCGTCGTAACTGTCGCTCCAGACGCTCGTATCGTCGGAGCCTCGGATCAGCTGCGGCGTCACCCGGACACGACTGTGCCCGTTGCCGAGTCGGTCCCAGCGTACGGTGCCTTGAAGGATGTACTCGACATCCAGCTCTGCGCAGATCGTCGAAAGGCTCTTCTGCGTACCCTTGTACTGGATGGCGCTGGTCCGCGAGATGACGCCGAGTTCCGGGATTTCCGAGAGGCGGGACGTGATCTCCTCGGTGACGCCGTCGGTGAAGTACTCGTCCTCGGCGGCTCCTAGGTTCTCGAACGGCAGCACGACGAGTTTGGTGCGGGTCTCGCCAACCTCAGACGATCCACCTCCACCGCGCTTGCCATCGATGAGCAGCCA
>JASFLD010000393.1:0-4652 GCA_050118275.1 Gemmatimonadales bacterium | reverse complement strand
GGTGAGGCATCGGCGTGATGCTGGCCAGCAGGGGTGATCCCCGGAGACGGGCCGTCGCGCGACGGCCGAGGGAGCCGGAGAAAGGAGGTTGAAAGCGGAAGATTCCGTCGTCGGAAACCTTAGTTGAAATCTTGATGTGAGCGGGGGTGGGGAGGAGGCGCCGTACCGGGATATTCGGCGAGCCAGCCGTAGCAGTTTCGGCTGCGGTGACTGACTGGGCAATAGACCGCGTCGCCCTGTAGCCGGGAGACGGGGATAGCCGGGAGGAGTTCAAACCTGGCTATAGAAAGCGTGTAGGTAAGATATGATACAGGTAGCGAGGGAGCGGGCCGGACCGCGGCCTCAGGAAGCGCTAACGGATCTGCCGGACAACGAGCTGGTGGCTCGTTTCTTGGACGGCGATGCACTCGCGTTTCCAGAGCTCGTGGGCCGCTATCAGACCCGACTGCTCAATTTCATATATCGGACGATCGGAGATCGGGACCGCGCTGAGGATCTGGTGCAGGAGACGTTCATCCGGGTCTACCGTCACCTGCATCGGTTCGACCAGACGAAGAAGTTCTCGACCTGGGTTTATACGATAGCCAGTAACCTGGCGAAGAATGAGCTGCGGAATCGGTCTCGGAATCCGCTGGTGTTGTTTCAAACGATCAAGAAGAACTGGGAGGCCGATCACCGGCCGCTGCAGTGGGAGGATTCCTCCTACCGACCGGACGATCTGTTCCGGAAGCGGCACCTTCGTGAGATGGTGGAGCGAGCGGTGGAGCAGTTGCCGGAGCACCATCGAGCGGTATTCGTGCTGCGGGAGATGGAGGGTAAGACGTACGAGGAGATCTCGGAGATCACGGGTGTGAATTTGGGTACGGTCAAATCCCGGCTGAACCGAGCGCGGAACAATTTCGCGCAGATCATCGCACCCATGCTTCGCTGATGGGTTGGTTCTGTAACGATTTCTGGGACTGCGGGGCGTCGCGCGAGCGGCGCCCCGCTTGGCATCTGGGGGGTGGAGCGGTGTTCGGTAGCTGGCTGACGAAGTGGAACCCGGGGCCGGCTGGAGAGTACAAGTTACCGGTCCTTCGATCGAGCGACCCAGCGTGGGTTCTGGATCATCCCCGAGGCGCTATGGAATGTGAAGAGTTTCTTCAGAACTTCTCGGATTTCTTTGATTCCGAGTTCGAGAAGCATCCCCCGGACGAGTACAAGAAACATCTCGAGTGCTGCGCTAGATGCGGTGAATATGACCGGGTAGTGCGCGGCGGTTTGCGGTTGGTACGGGAGCTGGATGCGCCGGAGCCGGTGCCGGATTTGATGCTGCGGTTGCAGAGAAGCTTTCTGGCGCAACGCGACCGCTCGGCGGTGGTCGGCGAGTACGCAAAGGCGGCCGGCGTAGCCGGGGTCGCGATTGCCGCGGTGCTGTTCCTGGCAGTCAACCCCATACTCGGGCCAGGCGGCGAAGAGCTCGAGCTGCCGCCGGTAATCGTGCAGGCCGACGCGATGTCGGGTCAGTCCCATTCCCTGTGGGGACCACCGCCGAGATTCTCCGTCTCGGCGAGCTTTTTGACGACGCCGGGCCCGAGCGAGGGCTCCTCGCTGCAGCGTCCGCTGGAGCGGTTCTCGCTTTTCCGGGAGCCGGTGCGGGCCAGCCTGGGCGGAGTGCCTCTGAGGGCGGGCCGGAGCGATGGGGAGCGTGACCCCGCGGAGGTGGCACCGGAGTAAGCGCCTGTGTTGACACCCGGAGAACTCCCTCTCAATAGTTGGGCATGGGGGCGCTGACCTACGAACAACTGAGTGCGAGACTCGCGCAGGGGAAGCTGGGTGGCAGCTATTTCCTGGAAGGCGAAGATCCATTCCTCCGCGATGAGGCGATCACGCGGCTTGTAGAAGCCCACCTCGAGGGCGGTTCGCCCGATTTCGATCTCGACCAATTGAACGGGGACGAAGCGGACGCGGCGAGTCTGGCGGCGCGCTTGGATACACCGCCAATGATCTCGCCTTTCCGCGTCGTCATCATCCGAGCTGCTCAGAGCTTGAGCCCGTCGGCGCGCGGGGTGTTGGAAGAGGCAATTGGACGCGAAGTCTCCAACCGACTGCTGATCGTCGCGGCCGAAGTGCCACGTGGCTCGAAAGCCAAGTTCTACGACAGGCTGCGTAAGGGGTGCGCGATGGTTTCACTCGCCACTCCGGGACCCTCCGAGCTACCAGGCTGGGTGGCAAAGCGTGCTCGGTTGGTACACGGCTTAGAGCTGGACATGCGGGCGGCACAACTGCTGGCTTCGGGTATCGGCGGGCGCCTCGGGGCGCTGGCTCGAGAGTTGGAGAAGCTCGCGGACTTCGTTGCACCGGAGACGCGGATAGATTTAGAGCAGGTCAGGGCCGCGGTGGGTGCCTTGCCGGAGGTTGATCGCTGGCAGTGGATCGACAAGGTGGTAGAACGGCGTATCGGAGAGGCGCTGGCCGAGTTGCCGGCGTTGCTGGACTCCTCCGAGAGCGCGGTGGGTCTGATAGGCGCGGTAGCTGAAGCGCTGATCAGGGTCGGGCTGGCTCGGGGCGGTCAAACCGTCCTGACCGACGTATTGAAGCGCGACGGCAGCTACCGGAACCTCAGCTGGAAAGTGCGGGTCTACAAGCGGCAGGCGCGAGGTTGGACGGATGAAGAGCTGGCCGGCGCCCTGGCCGAGCTACTGCGCGCCGATCGGCTAATCAAGTCTGGCGGGTTGTCGGATCGGGCGGCGCTGGAGGAGGCGCTGCTGCGGATCGGCACTCAGAATGGTTCGCCGGCGGGCAGCGGGGTCGGCGGTTCGGGAGGTGGACGTGGAAAGGCGAGGACGAAGCAGCGCTAGGTCGACGTGGGTGTTCGCGGTGTGCGCGCTGATGTCGGCGACGACGGCGGCGGCGCAAGACGTGTCGGCGCTCGATCGGGCGGAGGCGCATGCGGACCGTGGTGAAGTGGAGGCGGCGCGCCAGGCGCTGGCGAGTTGGGAGAACGAATACGGATCGGCCGCTGCTCTGAGTCAGAGGGCGCGCGCGTGGCTCCTGGCCGCGCGGCTGACCGAGGACGGCGCGACAGCCGAACTCATCTATCTGCGGGTCGCCATCGAGGGCTCGGCGACACCGTACGCGGACGACGCGCTGCTGCGGCTGGCACAGTACAAGTACGCGCAGGGCGAGCACTCCAAGGCGATCGAGTACCTGGGGCGGTTGAGGCGCGACTACCCGACGAGCGAGCATAGTTCTTTGGCATTGCTTTGGCTGAGCAAATCGGCTAGCGCCATGGGCGATGCCGAGCGGGCGTGCGAAGCGGCCGAGCAAGGCTTGCGTGAGCTGCCGCCCGGTGACGCGGAACTGGAGCGGCTGTTGCAAGCGGAACGTGCCGGCTGCGGCGAAACGGCCCGCAGCTACACCGTACAAGTGGGCGCATTCAATGAAGCGGCCGCCGCCCAGGCTCTGGCACGTGATTTATTGGCGCGCAGCTTCGACGCTTGGGTGCTCAACGCGACGCCGGAGGATCCCCTCTATCGCGTGCGCGTGGGGCGCGGTCTGATCGAGGCGGAGGCGGAGACGCTGGCCGATCGTCTCGCTGCCGCGGGTTACTCACCCTTCTTGGTATCCCAGTCCGGCCGAACGGGCGGCGGCTGATGCGGGAGGCGCCACGTATGCGCACCGGCAGCGGGCCCGAAGTGGAGGTCTGAGGGTGGCGAAGGTCCCCAATACGCCTCTCATGCGCCAGTACCTGGAGATGAAAGGACGCCATCTCGACGCGATCCTGTTTTTCCAGGTGGGCGACTTCTACGAGATGTTCTACGACGACGCCGAGGAAGCGTCGCGGCTGCTCAACCTGACACTCACCTCACGCAACAACGGCGAGGCCGCCGACGTCCCGCTGGCGGGAGTGCCGATGAAGGCGGCGCAGGAATACGTGCAACGGTTGATCCGAATGGGCAAGCGCGTTGCCATCTGCCAGCAGGTGGAAGACGCTTCGCAAGCCCAGGGGCTGGTCCGGCGCGAGGTGGTGGAAACCGTCACTCCCGGCGCGGTCTTCTCCGAGGTGTTGCTCTCCTCGGGTCAGAACAACTTCCTCGCGGCCGTGGCGGGGGACCCGGATGGCGAGCAGCATGGACTTGCCTGGTCCGACATCTCGACCGGCGAATTTCTCTGCACGGTGCTCCCGGCATCGGACTTGGCCTCGGAGATCGACCGGATCGACGCACGTGAAGTGCTGCTGCCCCGTTCCTGGGAGGCCGCGGATCGGATCGCGCTGTTGGGCGACCGCCCCGTCACGTACCGGGAAGACTGGCTGTTCGACACCGAGTTGTCGGCGGAGCAGATCTGTCGTCACTTCCGGGTGAAAACTCTGGCCAGTTTCGGTCTGGCGGAAACGGGTGACGAGCCGGCCGTTCGGGCTGCGGGAGCGCTGTTGAGCTATCTGTCCGACGTGCAGCCGGGCGGCTGCGCCCAGCTGAGGCCACCGCGCGCCGAGCGGGCCGAGACCATCCTGCACATGGACGAGATGACGCGGCGCAACCTCGAGATCGTGCGGCCGTTGCGCCAGGATACCGGGGCGGCCTGTTTGCTGGATGTTCTGGATGCGACCCTGACGCCAATGGGTGGGAGACAGCTGCGCGGGTGGCTTCTACGTCCCCTGTGCGACCCGG
>JASFLD010000392.1:0-4662 GCA_050118275.1 Gemmatimonadales bacterium | reverse complement strand
GACCTCGGCGGACACGCCCTCCAGTTCCACCGGCAGCGTTTCCATTCTGATCGTCACCTGCGTGATCCTGTCGGCCCGAATGCGAACGGGGACGATGACGGTTCGATAACCGATCAGCTCGGCACGCAGCCGATGTTCGCCCGCAGGAATCCCAACGAGGGAGAAGTCGCCGCGCTCGTTGGTGATCGTGCGCAATTCCAAGTCCTCAACGCTGACGTCCACGGTTGGGATCGCCGTACCCGACTCGGCCTCGATGACACGGCCGAGGATTTGACCGGTGGTCTGTGCCAACCCCGGCCGTGCGCCGATCAGTGCGACGCTGGCCAGGATGAGGAGGCGGGATATCACGGCGGGCCGATTCGCCGTGGCCTTCTGGACCGGATCGAGCCGGACCGATGCCGGCAGCTGCCGGTCCGAGCGGCCGTGAGAGGACGCTGAGAGCGGATCGGCCACGTTGGAACGCTGGTCGTCGCTGCGATCCTGCCGGTGGAGGAGTGCATCTTGACAGTCTATCGAAAGTCACCGAGCTCTGCCAAGCCCGCACGGACGCGATGCTGGACGGAGCCGTGGCTGCGCTTCACGGCTGTGAGCACGTCCATCCGGCAAGTGTGGCTGGCGGTGAACCGCGGCACCAGTGGTGCGAAGCCCGACTTATTCGAGGACGTGCTCTTCTTCTCGCCACCGATCGAGGGCACAAGCACGCGCCGATCTCCCCAAGCGCGACGCGGTCGAGCAGTGGATCGAACCGTTGTCCCTCCGAGGTCGGCCCGCGGATCGTGGCGCTGCGCGAGGAAGATTGTCCCGCGAGGATAACCGCGACGAGGCTGACCAGTATGAGACTCTTGAACCAGCAGATCCCGACTGGTGATTGTCGGACCGGCCGGTGGCTTCGCTCCGCTTGGCTCGCTAACTGAGCACCGGTCTCGCGTCGGAGCCGCGTCAGGTCTCCGCGCTGGACAGGCCCACCGTCCGGCCCGATCTATCGATCTTGCCTCAACCGCACCTTTGGGCGACACTCGCCAGCCCAATCTTGGCTTCACACGGATCGATGCAAGTCGTAGTCTGGTGCGTCATGAACTGGGCCAGGGGAGAAGTCTTTGTACAGAAAGCAGTTAACCCGTTCCAGTGACGGCGCGGTCCCTGAAACATCTGCAGAGGCGCGTAACACTTTCCGACTGGGTGGTCGAGTCATCATGATGGACTATATTGACGTACAAAGCAAGCTATCATTCGATTGCTGAGGGGTCGCTCGATTCGACCTCGGACGGGACTTCGGGAGATGTGAAGGCATGGATGGTCGTAAGAACTGACAGAGAGGCGGGGGCAGGGTGACCGGCGGAATCGAGACAAATGCAGTCGATCGGGGCCCGAGGGCGAAGAGAACAGTGCTTCTCATACGAGCTGCGGCTATGTTGGCCGGCGTTCTCGGCTTTGTTTCCGTCACCTCAGAGCGTGCCGTCGGACAAGACGCCGGCCCGCCCAATCTGCTCGCCACCGCGAAAGTACTCTTCAGCACAGACGGGGGTGAGACGTTTACGTCGCAGGCCCCGGTCATCGCCGCCGGTCGAGTCGATACCTTGTGGATGGTCGTCGCTTTCGAGCACGTCGGACGGAGCGACCGGTCGAACACGGAGCCGCCCACGTCATTGACGTTCGCCTACGACGCCCCAGCGTCCGGTTACGCCATCGGTCTGGTCTTGAATGGACGAGGTATCTCGTTGCCGCTGGAGGGCATGAATTACAGGGCCGTGCCGGGCATCGATCCCAAGCTCCTGAGGCCGGGCGACAACACCCTCAAGGTCGGCCTCACCGTGCGCAATCGTTCGCGAGAAAACGACCTGGACTTCGCGCCGAAGGTCAGACTGACACCGCTGGATCGCTACGACCTCGAGTTCCAAACGGGACCGGTCATGGGCGCGTTCGGCGACGGTTTCTTCACGTTGACTTGCCGTACCAACATGCCGGCTCGAATCGCGGTCTACCGCTGGAACGGTGTCGATCTGCAGAACGCCTCGCTGGAGGATCGGTTGGAGGGGCGCGAACCGCTGGTAGAGACATCTTTGGGTTTGCTGCACCGTTTGCGGGTACCGTGGGAGGAGCCGCCTGCCGCCGACCGGTTCGTTGTAGTGGCCGAGCGGGACGGCTTCAGAGTCGCCACAACGCTACCGGCGCCGGTCTATCCCGAAGGGCCGTTCAAGTTCCTTGTCGTGGGAGACAACCGTACGAATGTCGAGGTTTGGCAGGCTGTTGCGACCGCGGCAGCCCGGGCCGCGGCCGACGCGATTCTGATGGTGCACGTCGGTGACATGGTCACCCTGGGCACGCGCGATTGGGAATGGGATAGGCAATTCTGGTTGCCGGGACGAGTGTTACTCGACCATCTTCCGGTGTACCCGGTAATCGGAAACCATGAAGCGAACGCGCCGCTGTACGACTCTCTCTTCGTCGGCCCGGCGGAAGATGGCGGAGCACGCAACTGGGCGCAGGAGATCGGCGGCATTCTGCTGGTTGGGATCGATGGGCAGCGTGACTGGACCCAGGGTGGCGCCAACGCCGCGTGGTTGGAGGGAACGCTGTCGCGATCCGAGGCCCGTTTTACCTTTCTGTTCAGTCATTATCCCGCTTGGTCGTCTGCGGGACACGGCCGTTTGAACGATGAGGGCCTTCCGCGCGAGCGACCGTCAAGAGAGGCTCGCGAGGTGATCATCCCGATGCTAGCCCGCCACGGGGCGGCCGCCTATGTGGCCGGCCACGACCATGACTACGAGCGCTCGGAGTTGCCCGGCGGAGTGACGGGGATAACGTGCGGCGGGGGTGGCGCACCGCTGTACGAGAAGACAGATGATGCCGCGCGGCAGAATCCGTATTCCGAAGTATTCGCCACGCGGCATCACTTCTGTCTCTTCGATGTCGACAACGATGCCGTCACGATGCGGGTTCTGTCCGTGGACGGCGAACTGATCGACTCGCGTACCTGGTCCTTGCGGGACTAGACGACTCCGGTCACAAGGGCCAGTCGCGCAAGATGCGCTCGGTCTCTTCCGAGTGGCCGCTCTCGTCTCGGACCATATCCTCGAGTTGGACCGCCAATCCTTTGTCGCCGAACTCGTCGGCTTCCGCGGCCCGCTGAGTGTAGTCCTTCACGGCCTGTTGTTCAGCCGCCAACACGGCTTCGACCATCTCCTTGTTGTTCTTCGCTCCGGGTACGGGGCGCGGCTTCGTCGTCGGCTCGCCGCCCAACGCTACGATCTTGTTGGCTAGAAATTGCGCGTGGCCCTGCTCGTCGGCGACTTCAGCCAGGAAGAACTGCGACAACTGGGGTCGATACGGCCCGGTCGCCTTGGCCGCGTAGGTGATGTACTGGATGATGGCGCTCAGCTCGCCGGCGAGATCCTCGTTCAGGCGCTCGATTAGGGTCTTCTTGTCCACAGGTGGCTTCCTCCACGTTACCGTGCTTTGTGTAATTGTAAATCGCGTCAGGATCTTGCAGCCCGGTTGCGTGATGAGCAACCCCCCGTATCACGTTGTCGAGCGGCGGATATCGGTGAGTGGGTGCCGTGGTTCCGGATCCAGGGAAGGGTCAATCGGCCGTCGCACCGCCACAACTCGATCCGGCCCCCGCAGTGCAGCCGAAGCAGTGACGCCCTGTGACGATCTCGCGGCGGCCCAGTCGCTGGGTGTCCCATTCACGGATGTTGGAGGGCAAGCCATGGTTCACCGGCAACTCGAGCATCTGATTGAAGTCACAGTCGTAAAGGGTGCCATCCCAGCCAACGGAGATCATGTTGCGGCACATCACCCCGCGCGCTGCCGCCGGATTGAAGGTGTCGAGAAGTCGCTGCATGTAGACCTCGAGGTTGCCGCTATTGGTCAGGAACTCGAGGAAGCGGCTGATCGGCATATTGGTGATGGTGTAGAGCCAGTCGAAGCTGACGCCGTGGTCCCGCTCCAACCGCTCTTTCCACTCACGCTCGAGAGACACTTGGCAGCCGGGCAGAAACGCACCGACGGGGTTGGTCACCAGACAGAGCCGGCGGTTGGGATCGCCGCGTCCGTATCCCAATTCATTCAGCCGGCGCAGCGCCACGATCGACTCGGAGAATACGCCCTGGCCACGCTGGCGGTCGGTATTCAGCGGACGATAGTGGGGAAGGCTGGCCACGATCTCGACGTCATTCTCGGCCAGGAACTCCGCCAGGTTATGATGTGGCGCGGTCAGCAGGATCGTCAGGTTGCAGCGGTCGATCACGTGCCGATCCAGCAGCCGAACCTGCTGGACGAACCAGCGAAAGTGAGGGTTGAGCTCGGGGGCGCCACCGGTAATGTCGACGATCGGGATGTCGGTCGTCGATAGGATCTGTAGGCAACGATCCATGGTCTCGCGACTCATCACCGCATCGGTGCGGTCCGGTCCCGCATCGACGTGGCAATGGCGGCACGTCATATTGCACAACTTGCCCATGTTGACCTGGAGGATCTCGATCCCGTTGGCATGCAGCGGACGCAGCCCGGCGTCTTCCAAGCAGGACTCGAACTCGCGCCGTAGCTTCACGGAACCAAGCGTCCTGCGCTGCTGGGCCGGGTCGGTCAGCTCCGAAATTCGCGAACGCAGCGAAGTCGTCGGTCTTTCGGACATCACATTCCCAATTCGTCGGCCACGTT
>JASFLD010000391.1:0-4671 GCA_050118275.1 Gemmatimonadales bacterium | reverse complement strand
CGTGTGTGACAGATAGACCTCCCCGCCGGCATTCAGGCGCCGCAGTAGCTCCTCGTTGAACAGGTTGAGCAGTGTCTCCGCTTCAGCCGGGCGGGTGGATCGGCGGCTGCTCAGCAGGGCCGCGGGCCGGGCCCGGAAGCAGACGACGCTGAGGGGGGTCGGGGCCAGGCGCTCGAAGTCGGGTTGGTCGTCGACCCAGTCGGCGAAGCGTCGGGCCAACTTGATGTGCTGGCGGATGCGCTCGGCGATCCCCTCGCTGCCGAACGCTCTCAAGACCATCCACAGCTTCAGGGCGCGAAAGCGACGGCCGAGCGAGACCCCCCAGTCCATGAAGTTGGTGATCTCGGCGTCCATGCCGGTTCGCAGGTACTCGGGTACGAGGCTGAAAGCGCCGGTGAGGATTCCGGGCCGACACGTGTACAGGACACTGCAATCGATGGGTGTGAACAGCCACTTGTGGGGATTGACCACGATCGACATCGCGTCCTCGCAGCCGTCGAGGACGTGGCGGTATTCGGGAACCACCGCGGCAGAGCCTCCATAGGCGGCATCGACGTGCAGCCAGAGGCCGTGGCGCTGGCAGATCTCGGCGATGCGGGGTACGGGATCGATGCTGGTAGTGGATGTGGTGCCGACGGTGGCGACGACACAGAAGGGCCGGTGCCCCGCCGAGAGGTCGTCGGCTATCGCGCGCTCCAACTCGTCCGCGCTCATCTGGTAGCGATCGTCGGTAGCGATCTTGCATACGCCGCTCTTGCCGAGGCCGAGGACGATCCCCGCTTTCTCGACGGACGAGTGCGCCTGCTCCGAGGTGTAGAGGCGAAGCTGGGGCAGGTCCGGACGGCCGGCCATGCCGCGCTCGCGGATCTCGAGGTCGGCCTGCGCGTGTCGCGCCGCCGCGATCGCGCAGAGCGTGGAGACCGAAGCGGTGTCCATGATCACGCCATCGAATCCGGCAGGCAGGCCGAGCATTTGGCGCAGCCAGTCGACGCTCACTTCCTCCAGTTCGGTCGCGGCGGGTGAGGTTTGCCAGAGCATGCCGTTGACGTTCAGGGCGGCGGAAAGGAGTTCTCCCAATATGCCGGGCATCGATCCGGTGATGCTGAAATAGGCGAAGAACCTGGGGTGGTTCCAGTGAGTGATGCCGGGAACGATGATGCGCTCGAAGTCCGTGAGGATTTGCTCGATGGGCTCACCGGCGGTAGGTGGCGATACGGGTAGCCCCGCTTTGATTTCGCCCGGCGCGACACGGGCCAGGACCGGAAAATCATCCGGTCGCTCGAGGTAGCGGGCTATCCAATCGATCGTGCGCTCACCGGCCTGCCGAAAATCGGCGACCGGCATATCGGCGGGTTGGTCATCCATTGCGATCCCTCTGGCCTCGAGCATTTGGCGATTTGCGTCAGCTACTGCCTGCGAGCTAGCTTGCGCGTCGCTCATTGATCCCAATACGAACCTCAGCGTCGATCAGCAAGGGGAAAGGACACAGTTCCTGTGAACTGTCATGCGAAGCTCTCGTTCTCGGTGCTCGCTTTCTGGGCGGTGTGGACCGCACTGACCGGCTGCGGGCGATCGGAGGACATCGGTTGGGCGGACCGCGACTTGCCGGACAGCGTCGCGGCGCGTGGGGCGAAGATGGATTCACTGGTGCAGGAGCAGGCCGTCCAGGCGGAAGCAGATGCCCTGTCCCAAGAGTATCAACAGCTGTCCGGTTCTCTGCAGCCGGTCCTGATGCAGGCGCTGGCCGAGCCGGAGTTCGAGGACGCTTGGAATGCCATGGTCGCAGATGCGGATGCGGCAATCTTGGGCCGCTCGGCTTTTCATCGCGGTCTGCAGACCCGCCGACAAGAGATCGAGCGGAAGATGCAGGAGCCGGACACGTTGAGCCCGGAACGGCAGACGGAACTGATGCGCAACTATCGGAACATCCAGTTGGAGATGGCGCGGATCAGGAACGAGGAGTTCAGGAAGCCGGCCTTCGCCGATCGGTTCATGGAGTTTCAGCGGAGGCTATTCGCCAAGATGAAAGAGCTAGCACCGGAGCGCAGCGCAGACATAGACCGCCTGCTGGAGATCGAGGAGAAGGCGTTCGTGCCGCTCGACACGATGCCGCCGGTGCCGGGAATGCAGCCGATACGCTGAGCCGGCTCAACAGTCGGCGGCCGGGCGAGCCAAGCCCCGGGAGCCTCGACGGCGCTTCCGGGGCTTTCGCATCGACCCTGCGGTTAGCGTCTGAGCTTGCCTTCCAAGAAATCGGCTGACGCCCGATAAGCTTGCAGCCAGCGCGCGTGTGTGGTGAAGCCGTGGACTTCGTCGGGAAAGACGAGCTGCTGGAACTCTACTCCGTGCGCACGGAGGGCTGCCACCAGATCGACCGTCTCGCTGAACGGCACGTTCCGGTCGTCATCGCCGTGGATCAACAGTACGGGAGAGCGCCATGTCTCGATCGCCGCCATGGGCGACGCCTCGAAGGCGGCCCGCGCGAATTCGGGATGCTCCTTGGGATTGTAGTCCGGGCGGAAGTTGTTGATTACCACGTTCCAGTCGTGCACCCCGTGGAAATCGACCCCGGCGGCGAACAGGTCGGACGCCCGAGCCAGCCCCAGCGCGGTCAGATACCCGCCGTACGAGCCTCCCCACAGACCGACGCGCGATCCGTTGACCTCGGGACGCCCACGCACGTACAACCCGGCGCCGAGGACATCGTCGAACTCGCTGGCGCCGGTGGCGCCGTAGTCCAGGGCCTCGCGGAATTCCATGCCGTAGCCGATGCCGCTGCGGTAGTTCACCGACAGAACGATGAAACCGCGGCTCGCCAGGTACTGATTGAACGCGTACGCGTTGTGGTAGTAGGCGCCGTAGTGGAAGCCCAGCAGCATCTGTCGCCGTGATCCGCCATGAAAGAACAGGACGGCCGGCCGCCCGTCTCCGGGTCTGGCATCGCGCGGCATGAACAGTTGGCCGTGGATCTGCAGGCCGTCCGCCGCGGAGAAGATGACCGGCTGCGGCTCGACTAGGACGTCGCTCGGGAAATCGTCCGGGATGGCCGTGGGAGCGAGGTCGCGAATCCGCTGCCCAATCAGTATCGCCGGTCGGGCGGGGCGGCGCGCGTCGGACCGCAGCAGCGCGATCGCCTCACCGTCTGCGGCCGGCGTTGGGGCCCACTCGATACCTTCACCCGGGGTCAGACGCATCGGACGACCGCCAGCGACCGGCACGCTCCACAAGTGGCGTCGGTCGATGTCGTCCTGGTTCGAGTTGTAGATCACCGTGCGGCGATCGGGACTGAGCGCCACGTATTCGACCTCGAAATTGCCCGGGGTGAGCAATTCCGCCTCGCCACCGTCCAGATCGACGGAGTAGAGGTGGCGCCAGCCGTCCTTTTCCCAGGGAAAGACCAGTCGGTCACCCGCGCCCCACCACAACTGGTCCTCCGCTACCACGTTGTGCGGCACGCTTCCCGGCCCGGGGTCCGCCCTCCAGACTTCACGTCCCGTTCCGCTCGCGACGTCGGCGACACGGATCGACCACGGTTGGCCCGAGCGCTGTGGCCCGAAGGGAAGCGGGTTGCGGCCCGCCGGAATGCGGGCGAACGCGATGCGGCGGCCGTCCGGGGACCAAACGGGGTACACGTCGCGATCGACGCTGGGATCGAGCCAGGTGATCCGCTTCGCCTGCCGGTCGTACACGCCGACGAAACTGTGGTCGCCGCGCGAACTGACGAATGCGAGCCTTTGACCGTCGGGCGACCAGCGCAGCGTGCCGCTGCCGCCACGCACTTGCACCAGCGGCTCGGGTTCGCCGCCCTCCAGCGAGATCCACCAAATTCCGTCTCTTCTCAGGAATGCCAGGCCCTCCCCCGTGGGGTCGAGGGCTGGCCCCGCGCCAGCCGTCAGGCTGCGCGGCTCGCCGCCGTTCGAGTCCACCGCCCAGATCTCGCGTGAGACTCCGCCAGGCAGACTCCAGGGATTGGGGTATTCGCCGCGCCGGTTGGGTCCGCCGCCGCGCACGAAGACGAGCGTGCTGCCGTCTGGCGTCCACTGAACGTCGGAGATCGCTTGCCCATCATCATCGCTGTATTGGGTCACTCGGCGGGCGGCGTAGTTGGGTCCGACTGCGACCCAGATGTTGCGGACCCCTTCGGCATTGAACACCCACGCCAGCCTCTGCCCGGCGGGCGCCGCCACCAGCCCGGCGGGGAAGGGTGAGGAGAGCACCTGTTCTAGCGTGAACCGCTCTTGGCCGGCCAGGTCGACGGCCAGCGTCAGAAGGCCGACCGCGGCGGTGAGAATCGCGCTCAGTTGGCGCCTCGTCATGCGAACCTCCTTACTCGATGTGTGTAGAAAGGCGAGGTTATGAGTAGCTAACAGCGGAGGTCTCGTGCAACATCCGGAGGTCGAACGTGGATGAACGGGTGATAGATTGTGGGGACAACGGACGGTGGAAGGTGATGGCTCCGGCTCGCACCAGCTTCCACCGCATCGAGCTCGTCTTCGAGTCGCTGGACGAGCCGGTGACGTTGTTGAGGGGCGAGGTCGCGACGGCGAATCTCGCGCAACTGAGTGATGCCGAGCTCTGCTTCCTGCTGGCCGAGCTGAAGCTGCACGATTAGCGGGGGTGCTCAGCAACGGCGATTCCGTCTTCTCGGCGGCGTTGCAGTTCGCACGGTCT
>JASFLD010000390.1:0-4671 GCA_050118275.1 Gemmatimonadales bacterium | reverse complement strand
CGTCGTCGGTGATCCAGCGGTTCGCACGACTCTAGGGTTCGATTGTTACGGTCGTCGTATCGTGGCGACTGGCGACTGGTCGAACTTGGCAGGAGGACTGGTGGTTGCGGGGTAGTCCGGGAAGGGATCTGTACGTTGGTCCGTGGAACGCTTAGCGCTTTGCGATAGTGGGCACAGACCGGGGAGGAAAGGCCGGTCCTGCGCTTGGAGCGACTCCCGCGCTTTGGGCGCGTCGTCGAGTATCGGGAGAAGGAGCGACTGAATGATGAACACTTGGTTGGAGGCGATGATATCGAGATGCCTCAAGCCGGCGCTCGTATTGGTCGGACTGTCTCTGATGTTTGCGGCCTGCTATCCGGGGTCGATCAGTGACGTTTCCCAGACCGATGTCGTGGCCACGTTCTACGACAAGGAGGCGTCTTGGGGCACCCTCGGTGTCGTCACCGTACTGGACACCGTGGTCCACGTCATCGCGGAGGACGCCACTGACACAATCGATATTCCGCGTGACTACGACCAGACAATTATCCAGTCCGTCAAGGACGGCTTCGATGCCTACGGATACTCGTTCATCGACCAGGATGATGTGAGCGAGACCAATCAGCCGGACGCGTTCGTGCTGATCTCGATGACGGCCTCCAAGACGACGGTCATTTGGCAGAGTTGGAACTGGTGGGGTTACTGGGGCTGGTATCCTGGTTACCCGGGCTGGGGTCCCGGTTGGGGTTGGTACTATCCGCCGTGTTGTAGCTATGGCGCTTCGTCTTGGGTGAGCGGCACGATCCTCGTCGACATGCTCGACGCGGAGGGCTCGGAGAATGATACCATTCCGGTGTTCTGGAGCATGGGGATCAATGGCGTCGCGGGCACAACGGCCGGCGGCACCGCAAGCCGGATAACGCGCGACATCAATGCTGGGTTCTTGCAGTCGCCGTACTTGCAGCACGTGTCGGTCAATCCGTAACCGGCTCCGAGGATAACACCAACGCTGGGACTATGAGAATGAAAACGAAGCTTCTGACATCGTTGCTGCTGGTGTTCGTGCTCGGAACGCCGGCGTATGCACAGGAGGACTGGTTCTTCGGCGTGGCTTACGAGACCTCTCTGGCCAGCGGTACAGCCGCGGATTTCGCCAGCCCCTTCAGCTGGCGCGGCGCTTCCTTCACGGGAAGACGAGCGGTAAGGGACAATTTCACCGTCGGCTTCCTGACCGGCTGGCACGTCATGAACGACGAAGGCGTGGCGAGCACGAGCCTGGACGATCAGGGCTTGCAGCAGGGCCTCGACATCACGGGCTACACCCTTCGGTATATCAACTCGTTCCCCATCATGGCCAGCTTCTTCTGGTACAGCGGGATGCCGGGGGGCAGCCGCCTATACCTCGGCGGTAATCTGGGTGGCTATTACATCGAGCGCCGCGTCGAGGTGAACGTGTTCGCTATTAGCAGGGAGAGGCTTCACTTCGGGGCCGCGCCGGAGGTTGGAATCGTGACCCCGCTCGGGTGGAGAGGACGAGGTTTTGCTGGCGCCCGCTACAACTGGGCGGCCTCGTCCGGTGGTTCCGGTGACATCACGTACTGGAACTTCTTCGTCGGCGTGGCCTGGCAGTAGGTCACAAACGTGACACGCCAAGTAGAAGACGCCCGGGAGTCGGGAATCCGGCCTCCGGGCGTCACGCTTGTCATCCTCTCACCTACGTCATCCTCACCGTCACGGCGGGGGCAGTGCCTTGTAGGAGACCACGGGAGTCGCTCTTCTCGGGAACGTGAAACCGCTTCCGAAGGTCAGTACCCACCGGTCCCCGCTGACGCCGGGACCCATGAGGTAGCCGAGGTCCACGCGGCCCGTGGTGGGCACGGTACTCAGAGCTGAGCCCATCCTGAGACCGATCCCGATGTTGCCGCCGTACCGCGCGCTCTGGTCCTCGTACCAGGCGCCGCCGTAGTCGAAGAAGGCGGCCACCCCTATGCCCACCAGGTTGAGCAGCGCATCCCAGAGGAACCAGCGGTGCTCGGCGGAGACCCAGAATTCGCGGGTTCCCACGAACGAGTGCGGTTCCCAACTGCGCGGCGCCGCGTCGTAGCCGAGGTCGAACTCCTGCCCCGGTGCCGTGTTCTTCTGATGCCCCCACTGAATCTGAGCCATGGTCGCGTGTCTCGGGTGCGGCTTGTAGCCGAACGCGAGGTTGACGACAACGCGCCCCGAATCGGGCACCGTTTCGTTGACCAGCCAGTTGGCGTCGACCGCTCCCCAGAGGAAGGCCTGGCCGAGGAGCACCGTCGTCGAAGCGCTGATGCCCGGTCCGATGCCCGTCTCGGGGTAGCCAAACGCCTTCGGCGCCAGCGTCCCGGTTAGCCGAATCGTCGTGCTCAGGTTTACATCTTCGGTTCCGAAGCCGTTGAAGCGCCGGACGCGCATGAAGCGCGCGCGACTCCACTCGGCGTAGAAGCCGACAGTCCCGGTGACGGTATCTGGGATCACCGAATCGGTAAACTCCTCGGGGACGTACTCCTCGCGCCGATAACCTCCCGTCGCGACCAACCGCAGATAGCGTGTTGGCTCCGACGTTTCGGCCAGTCCGGCCGCGAGGTTGTGCATCTCGGCGGTACGATTGTACACAGTCGTATCCAGCGAGGCGGACGCGTCTCGGCGGTAGCGCAGAATGCGCTGGTCGGCGGCTAGGCCGTCGTATTGGAGAGAAGCGTCGGTGTCGTAGTTGCGGAACGGCAACCCGACGGTCCAGTTACCGTTCTTGCCGTCGGAGAGTCCGGCATAGCTGCCGCCCGCATCGATGCTCGTACCAAACAGACGCTTGAAATTGGCGCTCGAGTTGAGTCCGTCCCGGTCGACCTCCTTTGCGTAGGCGACGAAGAACTGATTGGCGGAGCCCAGAAGATTGACCTCGTTGACGCCGAACACGCCCGTCCAGGTTCCGTCGGTTGCCACTTGAAACTTGAATTTCGGTTTCGTGCTCCAGCCGTCCTTCGTGCGGACGACGACGGCGAACTTGTCTCCGATGTGCGTGGTATCGATGGACAACTCGCGAAAGATCTGCAGGCTGCGCAGGGTGCGCTCGCTTTCGGCGATCCGGGCCGAGTCGTAGGGCTCGCCTTGCTCGAACAGTAGTTCCCTGCGGATGACGAGAGGATGCGTAGTGACGTGCAGGGCGTTCATCACCCGGAAGACGACGCTCGAGCGGGCTTCCTCGCTGCTGAACACGTTGTTCCGCTCGATCACGATCGTGTCAACCACCGGCATCTGCACCTTGGGAGGTTGACAGAGCAGTGCAGCAGGGTTCGAGAGTTCTGTGAGTACCAGACAGACGAAAGCGCAGAGCCTCTTCATCGTCTGACTCTCGCGTCACGCCCCGGGCCTTGTCACGAGACGCCGTTAGGACTCATTCAATCGACTAGGCGGCTACCCCTGGTCAGCCGACCGCGATCGTAACGCCACCGGAGAAGTCACCCTGCAGGACCCCGGCGCCGAAGAATCCCAAAGAGCAGCCACCGTAGCCGCAGAAAAGGCTGCCCCCGGTGTCCAGGAATGTCCCGTAGAGACGACCTTGGATCCGGAGCCCCACCCGGTCAGACGCGAAGTACTTCGCTCCCAGGCCGAGGATCATGCTGAAGCGCCACTCGTCGTCGACCCGAATCGTACCCCCTTCGCCGTCATCGATCCTACTCTGTTGCGGATCGTACCAGGTGGCGCCGAGCGTGAACGACATGAATGGCTGGGCCTGGCCCTGCATCACGTATCCGAGTCCGCCGATCTGAAAATAATTGACGGCCACGTCCGTCAGGTCACGCTTGACCCCAGTGAACGGTTCCAGGGTGAGCTTCGTATCTTGGCGCCCGTAGCTGAGCTCGACCTGTCCTCCCGGCCTCACGTTGATGTCGAGGAGCGCGCCGTAGGTCATGTCGCTGGCGATTCCGACCTTGCCGGTCCTCGTGCTGACCGAGTTGCCGAAGAGGTAGCCGACGAACGGCGTGATCTCCGCCCGGTGCTGCGCCGCCGCCGGTGTCGTGACTATCAGAAGGGCCACAGCCGCCGAAACTACAGTCTTCGCGCTAATCACTTCGTGTTCCTTTCAGAGTCGTTCGAATGTCGCTTGAGCGCAGACCTAATATCGACTGCGCGGCAGGTCTCCGCCAGTAGAGAGCCATACGGCTGACCACGCGGCCGCGGAACCGGCACAACCGCGATCACCCCGGCCGATGATGTCCAGATGATCTACCAGGCTGGTCGATATGTGGGCAGCGAGGCCGTCCCGCAGACGCGACCCGCTCCTGCCCGGCGACGCGGCCCCTCGACTAATCGTCGATGGGTTCGAACCTCACGAAGCCGTCCTTCGTGACCTCGCAGCGATATATTTCCAAGGCGACGTCCGGTCCCAGACCCTCGCTCGAGACCCGCCGCGCATCCCGCTGCTGCTGTAGACGGATGTCAGCGGCTGAAGAAGTGGGCAACTTCCTCAGATAGTCTCCGCACAAGGCTTCGGTCGGGCCGTCCGCGGCGGGACCGTGGAAGAGTAGGATCGCCCGGCGGATCGCGTGCGCCTTGATCAGGAATTGACACTCGGCGCGGATCCGTTGAACCCGCAGGAACTCGGGGCCGGTCGCCGCCAGGGCCCCGGCACCGCCGGGAACGTAAAGCCGGTCGTAGCAAGAGATA
>JASFLD010000389.1:0-4671 GCA_050118275.1 Gemmatimonadales bacterium | reverse complement strand
GGAGTACAAGCGCCGCTCGCCGGTTTGGAATGTCGAGAAGCTGACCCGCCCGGTCCGCATCCACGGCAACGTCTCCGACGAGGACGTCAACGTCATCGAGGTCGAGCACCTGGTCCAGGCCCTCAAGGCGGCCGGCAAGGACTTCGAGTACCAGATCTACGACCTGCCGGGCGGCCACAGCTTCGACCGGCTCGATGTGCCGGAAGCTTGGGAGGTGCGTCGCGTGATCTACGATTACCTGGCCCGCTACCTCAATCCGCCGCGCAAGGATGTGGAGCTGGGACTGCGCACCAACGGCCGCGCTTCGCCTTGAGCGTGGCCCGGGATCACGTGCGCTTGCTCTGATTCGACCGCACGACTCCAAACGGTGGGTTTGCGCGCCAAAGGGCGGTGCCCAAACCAGGACGACTAAAGGCCCGGTCGACCGGGCGCTGCCGCATCAAAGTGCCAACAAGAGGATGGCGAACATGTCGTGAGCCCAGACGAGCGATACCCGCCCGAATCCCGCCCGATGCGCCAGGTCGAGAGCTTCCTCGACGGTGAGCGGATGGTCGAGCTGCGCCTCCTTGGAAGAGTCCTTCTCGAAGACTTCGTCGGGACACCCGGCCTCGGTCGCCAGTCGTCTTCTATACTCTATGAAGTGGGTCTGCAGGCGATCATCGGGATGCCGGATCAGGTCGCTCCAGACGAAACAACCGCCCGGCTCCAGCCACCCAACTAGGTCGGTCAGCAAACGCCGTTTCTCGATTGGACCGATGTTGTGCAATACGAGGTTGCTGATGACCGCGTCGAACCGGTGGGCCGGTGTGAAGTCGAGGATGTCCTGGTTCACGAGCTCGGCTCGACCGGGAAAAGCGCACAGCCTCCGGGCGGCCTCGGCGAACATCTCGTCGCACGGTTCGACCGCCGTGATCCGTGCTCCCGGCAACGCCTCGAGCACGGCGGCCGATACGTTGCCGATCCCGGCGCCGATATCCAGCACCCTCCGCGGCTCACCCAGCCGCAGTAAGTCGACGATCAACTCCACCATCTCGTCGTACCTTGGGACGAGCTGTCGGATCTTGCTGGAATACGACTGATTGAGGTCGGCGTAGTACTCCCGGACTTCTTCTTTCATCACCCGTCCGCCTCTCAGACGCGGCCTCGATGCGCCGCGTGCATCCCCCTCAGACGGCCCAAGCCAGTCAGCCTGCCGCTCCCGACTTCGGACGCTTTCCGGCTGGTGGCCTATCGCTTCCCGGCCAATCTCATTCGTAGCCCCGCGCCCGCAGGCGGTCAAGGCGTGTCACGGGGCGGGCCGAGCGCGTCGGAGCGGACGTGCGTCACGCATTTCCAGTCCTACACGAGCTGCCGACCGTGGCGCACGTCGTCGCCGACAACATCGGCCGTCGTCGACAACGCCGGGGGGCTGGCGGATTCATTCGTCCGTGAGAACTCGAACCGGGTCGATCCTGCCCGCCCGCCGGGCCGGCCAGTAGCAAGCGGTGAGCGCGATGACGAGCAGGAACAATGACACGGCCCCGAACGTCGCGGGATCCGTGGGGGAAACCCCGAACAGCAGACCTTCCATCGCGTGCGTGAGGACCAATGCGCCGGCGAGTCCGATAATCGACCCCAGTGCCGCCTGACGCATCCCCCGCCACACGACCATGCGCCGTACCTCCGATGCCTCCGCGCCTAGCGCCATGCGGACTCCGATCTCCCGCATCTGCCGGCTGACGAAGTAGGACAAGACGCCGTAAATGCCCACGGCGGCCAAGGCGACGCCAACCGCGGCGAAGATGCCCACCAGCGTCGCCCAGTACCTCGGCCGACTGACGGATGCCGCCAGCCTGTCGCGCAGCGTAGCCACGTCGGTCAGCGGCACTCCCGGGTCTAGCGCGGCCAGGCGATCACGCACCCGAGCCGCGGTCACCGCCGTTCCCCGGCCGCGAATCACCAGATTGACCGAGCGCCAGGCATTCTGCGTGTACGATTCGTAGATCACGCTTTCATCGGAGTCGGCCAGTCCCTGATACTTGGCATCGCTCACGACTCCAACGACGGTCACGGGGTCTATCATGTTGCCGCCCGCGTACAGCCGTCTGCCCAGTACCTCCTCGCCGTGATAGAAGCGAGCCGCCCAACTGGCGCTCACCGCGACGACGCGCGGATCACTCGGGCCGTCGCTCTCGTCCGGAAAGCGCCCTCTCAGCAGCCGTACGCCCACCGCGTCTGGATAGTCCGGGGAAACGACCAGCCAGGGCACCGCGGGCTGGCTCTGACCCGCTCGAACCGGTCGATCCGCCAGATCGAAGTTATTGGTCATGCCGGGGTTATCGGGCGGGACTCCCGAGCCGATGCCCACGGCGGCCACACCCGGCAGCGACGCGATGCTCTGGAGCGCCTGTCGCCAGAATTGCTGGACCGATGTTTCATCAGGATAGTTGGCCGCCGATATCGACGCCCGCGCCACCAGGACGTTCTCAGGGTCGAGCCCGGCGTCGACGTTCTGCAGCCGCTGAAGACTCGTGAACAACAAGGCGGCACCTGCCAGGAGCGGAAGCGCCAGGGCGAACTCGACACTGACCAGGGTACCCCGCAACCCGGTGGTTCCTTTCCGCTCCGAACCGGCGCGGCCGCCGCTGCGCAGCGCGGCTGCCAGATCGGACGAGATGCCGTGCACCAGAGGAGCCAGCCCGAACAGCACACCGCTGGCGATCGTCAGAAAGGCGGTGAACGCCAGGACTCTGCCGTCCAGACCGACACCTTCGATACGCGGCAGGCGTGGGCCCAGGCTGAGCAGCGCATCGAGCGTGACACGGCACAACACCACGCCGACCAGCCCGCCGAGGGCGGCGAGCGTCGCGCTTTCGACCAGCAGCTGCCGCGTCAGACGGCCCTGGGAAGCTCCTAGTGATGCCCGCAGCGCCATCTCCTGTTCACGAATCGTCGCACGGGCGAGCGACAGGTTCGCCACATTCGCCAGCGCGATCAACAGCACGAATCCCACCGCGCCGAACAGCAACAGCAGCGCGCGGCCGACATCCCCGATCACGAGATCCCGCAGGGCAAAGGGAGTGAGGCGCGCCTCACGATCCTGAAACGTATCGGCCCACTCAGGAAATACCCGTTCGCTGACAGCCGCGAGGTCACGCGCCGTCTCTTCTTGGGTAACGCCGCTCTTCAACCGCCCGATCGCGACGATGAAGAAAGGTCCTCGACGCGTCGGCGGCTGCAGCTGCAAAACGGGCCAGACCTCGGCGCTCCAGCCAGCCATCGATTCGACGCCGCGCGGCAGCACGCCCACGACGGTGTGGCTGTTGCCGTCCAACACGAGAGCCCGCCCGACGGCATCAACGCCGGGGCCGAAGTGGCGCTCGCGGAACGCGTGACTGATGACGGCGACGCGCTCTGCGCCGGGGCGATCCTCTCCAGAACGGAAGCCTCGACCTTCGGCGGGTTGGACGGCCAGCGTATTGAACCAATCTGCCGTCACCCTGCCGACCGCTACCCGCTCGGGCTGATCGCCGCCGGTCAGGACCGCTCGAGCGCGCTCCAAGCCGCTCACACTGTCGAATGATTTCTGCTGTTCCGCGATGGCCTGATAGTCGACGACCGACAGGGGCCAGCGGTTCGCGGGGCTATTCTGCTGGAGGATGACGATCAGACGGTCCGCCTCAGGGTACGGCAGCGGCTTCAACAAGACACCGTCCACCACACTGAAGATGGCAGTGGTGGCGCCGATGCCCAGCGCCAGCGTCAATGCCGTCACCAGCGAGAAGCTCGGATTCTTCCGCATCATGCGCACGGCGTAGCGCAGATCTTGTCCGAGGTCGACCCAAAGACGCACACCGCGCGCCTCGCGACCTTCCTCCTTGAAGCGTTCGACGCCGCCGAACCGTAGCAATGCCTCGCGTCGGGCGTCCTCCGGACTCGTGCCGCGTCTTACCAGCTCCTCTGTTTCCATCTCGATGTGGAAGCGCATCTCTTCGTCCATCTCGCGGTCGATGCGCGGGAGATGCAGTAAGATGCGAAGGCGGCGCGTCGCAGTCTCGATCCAGTCCATCATCGTTTCACTCGCCCTCGCTAGCTTGCCTGCAAGATCAGCTCGACCGCTTCCGAGAAGAGTCTCCAAGAACGCCGTTCCTCACGCAGCGCCCTCTTCCCCTTGTTCGTGAGAGCGTAGAATTTCGCACGGCGCCCCTCGGGGGAGACTCCCCACTCCGCTTCGACGAGTCCGCGATCCTCCAACCGATAGAGCGCCGGATACAGCGATCCCTGGTTGACCTCGAGGACGCCCTGAGAGATCTGTTGGATGCGCTTCGAGATGCCCCAGCCGTGGAGGTTGCCGAGGGCGAGGGTCTTGAGGATCAGCAGGTCGAGGGTTCCCTGCAACAGATCGGTTCGGGAGCGCGGCACGATCCACCTCCGTCGTCGTCGATACCTAGATTGTCTACAACATACCGCCGCCTGTTGTCGAATGTCAAGGTATCGGCCACTGGATCAAGAAGAGGCTGCTCTCGCTGCTGTGCCCCGGCCCGAATGGCGCCAGAAACGCCCCCGGGCTTCAAAAGAACGCGATCCGAAGGCGTGCTACTCGGCGTCGGCATGCCCGATCAGAACGGGCAGCCGTGAAGCTCTGACGCCCTTGTCGGCCACGCTACCCCAGAAGACACGAGCGAGTCGCGC
>JASFLD010000388.1:0-4688 GCA_050118275.1 Gemmatimonadales bacterium | reverse complement strand
TGGCAATCGCGGCCAGGCAGCCGCCACGCGTAAAGCCGGTGATAGCCTGACCGAGCGCGCCGCAGATGCCGGCCACGACGAGCAGCAAGATGAAATCGAGTAACGTCACGTCGCCTCCCATTGGGTAGTTGACTGATGATTAGTGGGAACCGATAGACCCTGCCAAGACGGGTACCGAGTTCGGCCAAGGGGCTTCCCACGCCAGCGAAGCGGCGGCAGAGCCGTCGCGCAGGCCGACCGCCAGATCAGCACGCAAACGACCGCGTCCAGGCAACGTCAAACGCACGCCCGTCCCGATGTCGACCTGCAACCCCGAGCCTTCGTCCACTCCCAGTGGCTTTGCGAGGCTGGCCGCGTCGACGAACAACGCCAGCCCGGCGGCCGAAAAACCCCAGTCCCAGACCCACCGCGTCATTTCCCCCCCGCCGTGAACCAGCAATCGTCCGATGCGGTCGGCGCGGACGACTCCAGCTTCGAGTATCGGATGGGCGCGGAGGAGCGCCGGCCGGGCGTGACCCGTGCCCGCGCCCGGCCATAGGGCGAGTGGTGCGCCGGCGCTCGCCATCTCGACCGCCGCTCGCGCCGACCACTCGGTCCGGTGGCGGCCCGATGCCGAACGGAGCCTGAGCCCGAGGCCGAGTCCGCCGAAGCCGGGACGACCGTCGCGGCCCGCCGGCCAGGCCGCACCGACGAATTGGAGGGCGCTCCGGTCGCCTGCCATTCGTATCTCGGCCTCCGCTGCCATCCCCGGCCGCAGGCGATGTCCACTCCAGCGGTCGAGCGAGAGGAACGCTCCGATGCGAAGATCGCCGGTCAACCATTCCCTGAACCCGACGTGTCCGTGCCGACGCTCTTCCACTACGCGAGCGGACCCACCGGTCTCCGTCCCTTCCAGATTCGGAGCGCCGTACGTTTGCCGTTCCCAGTATCCCTGTACCTCGAACACGCCTGGCATCCCCAGAACTCCGGGCGCGGCGACACCGAACGCGACGCGGGGCCGGCCCTCCCACCAGCGCCAGCCCGCCGTCCAGAGCGCGCCGTTCCCGAGCGGGCTGGCGAGGGACGCGGTGAGCTCTCGTTCGGGAAGCGCACGCGCCGCGGCCCCGACGATCGAGAGCCAGCCGTCGACGACGAGCGGCCGTTCGACCACCGCCGCTTCCAGCTCGACCGACCCATCCACGAGGGGCCGGTAGCGCACGGCCGATGCGGTGATCGTAGGAAGCGCGGCCAGCCGCCTGCCGGCCCGCTCCAGCCGATCCACGGTCAACGTATCGTTCGGACGCGTCCCCAGCTGTCGCGCCACGAGCGGGTAACGCGTCTGTCGGAGGCCGTCGAGCTTGACCAGATCGACACGCGGCGCGCCGACTCGGTTCCACGCATCGAGAGCTCCTTTCGGATCGCCCGCACGGAACCGAGCCGCCGCGAGCAGTTCCCAAGCGTATCCGTCCTCGGGCAGAGCGGCGGCAGCCGTTTCAGCCAGCTCCGCCGCTTCGTTGAAGCGGCCCTGCCGGAAGCGGATCCCGGCGAGCTCGAGACGCAGTGTGGCTTCAGGACAGACTGCACCCGCGCGTTCCAGCCACCGGCCGGCCGCAGCGAGCTCCCCGCTCTTGCCGAGCGGTATGGCTCGATTCAGATACGCCGCACAGTCGTCCTCAGCCGCGGCTTTGGTCGGCACCGTTCCACCCGTGGCCCCGCCATCATCATCGGCAGGAAGATGACTGAGACGATCTCGTGTGGAAGGATCGGGAAGCAGAAGCAACGTCCAACGACCCGTCGCCTGCCAAGCGCGGTCGAATCGCTCCGCTGACATCTGGCGGTCGGGACCCACCGCCGGATCGTGGTAGAGCACCTGGCCGTTCCGCCAACCCACCACGACGACGTAATGATAGCGGCGCGGCGCGACCTCGATGAGAACGATGAGCGGCCTTCCGTGTGCATGGTGCTCTCGCAACTCGGAGCTGTCGCCCTCGAATGCGATCGGCGTCCAGCCGTCCCGCTCGGCCGCACGGACCAAGACGTCTGTCGCGATGCCCCGGCCGCTACCGTCTACGTAGCGGGCAAAATCCTCTGCGTAGACGCCTCGCTCGCCCCAGTAGCGCATGATCATGGCCACCGCCGCGCCACCGCATAGAGCCTCGGTCTGCGAAACGTACGGCACCGAAAGAATCGGCCGCTCGGGCACGCTCGGAAGATCGCTCCCCATGCCGAGAATCTGCGCGTCCCCGCGAGTCGGGACGGAGAGCGCCAGGAGGGAGGCCACCACCAGCACGGCCACCCCCCAGGGGCTACGAATCACACATTCACTCGTTTGACGTCTCAATCTATCAGCAGGATAACAATCAGTACGAGCAACCCGATGATCACCGCCGTCGTGCTGATCACGATCGCGTCACCGCCTACGAGAGCCTTCTCGACGGTCCGAGAGCGGTCGGCCAGCCGCTGCAATTCAGGCCCGTCGAGCGTCGCGACCGCGTCCTCCGCCCTGCTCAAGTCGACACCCACTTGATCGGCCACGGCACGAACCTCGTCGCGGGCGAGCACCCGGAGCACGGCATCGCGGTCTCGATCCGAATTCGCGGCCTGTTCGACGACGGCCGCCCGAAGCTCGGACGTACTGACGACGTGATCCTCTTGACCCAACGCGGGCGTGGCGCAGATGGCGAACAGCAGCGGCGAGAGAACCAACGTTCGGTAGTGCTTCATGCGATTCCTCCTTCGGCAGCAGTGCAAGTAACAAGCGGCATACAACCAACGATCAATCGAGCTCACCTTGTCAGGTGAGATGAGCCTCGAGCGCGCAGCTGACCGTCGCAGTGATGCTCTCCAACGAAGTGACCTCGTCATCACGACGGGACAGCGCGGCATCCATGCTCCTGCTTGGTCAGCCAACACTCGTCAGTCTGCAACAACACTGTCTTGGGACCACTTCAGTATGACTGACTGGCTCGCCGGCTGACCTCCTTCTCCTCCATGGTCTTGAATGGCCATCTCCATCGCGCTGAACGGCAGAGCTGGCCAGTGCGAGAACACCGGCCGGATGGGCTGCCCGCGATTCCCGGTATCGGTCAGAGATCCCGTTCGGTTGCTGTGGTTGTTGGAACTCGGCGTACTCAATGTCCCCACAGTTGAAACTCCCGAATCGGGGGCCGACAACTATCGGGCCACCAGAACACAACGAGGTCAGGTGGCCCTAACCCGGAGGAGTGGGGATAATGCCTAGCCGGGCTGGGGTGATTTCCCAGCCCCGGACAGCCGGCCGCGTTGGCCGGCAGAGCCGGAATCACACGCACGGCTCGGTCCTGGCGGCGAGCGCCCCTCGGATCAGTCGCGGCCTCGCGATCCGTGCATGCGCATGAGAACGTGACCCGCCCGCGCCGCCAGCAGCGCCAGCGAAATTCCACCGACGATCCACAGACTCGCTCGATCGGTGTTCCAGAGGTGAACTACCAGCGCTCCGGCGGCGGCCAGGCAGCCCAGCAGCCCGAAAACGGGCACGATGCGGCGCCAGCCCGACCAGGTCCCGTGTCCCAGCGCTGCCCCGTTCACGACGGCGAATACCACCAGGAAGACCAGGCTCGAGAACGTCGTAATCTGTTCCAGGGAACCGGTCATCTCCACGGCGATGGCACCAGCCGCCATGGCCGCGACGAACAGCAGCGGGACGCCGCCGCGGCTCCAGCGGGCAAAGAAGTACGGCAGCTGCCCTTTCTGCGCGACGTGACGGCCCAGTCGCGCCGAGGCGAAGAGGGTCGCGTTGATGGCCGAGGCGGTGGATAGCACGGCAGCGACGAGTACCGCCACCAAGCCCACCCGGCCCAGCACGGGCTGGGCCACCGAAGCCAGCACCGTCTCGCCGTGCCGGGCGATCGCTGAATCCGCCACGGAGCCCGTCGTGACGAAGGCGACGACCATGTAGACGACGATCACCACCGGAATGGAAATCCAGATCGCGCGCGGCAGGTTGCGGCGATGGTCCTCGATGTCGGCGTAGTCGTAGGTGAGAAGCTGGAAGCCTTCGTACGCGACGAAAACGAGCGCCGCCGCCGCCACGGCCCGGCCCGCGCCCGCTTGAAAGACCGGGAACGCCTCGGCCGGATCCACGGCCAGGAAGCCCACCCCTGCCACGACAGCCAGCACGACCATCTTGCCGACGACCATCACATCCTCGGCGATTCCGGACTCGCGGACGCCGGCCAGGTTCAAGGACGAGAGCGTGAGGATGATCCCGGCGCCCAACAAGGGCCCCGCAGCTTCGCCGGCACCGAACAGCCGGGCCAGGTAGGCGCCGAAGGTGAAGGCGTAGAGGCTCACCGTGAACAGGTAGCCCATCAACAGGAACCAGCTAACCGTGCCCGCGGCCCGCGGTCCGATCAGATGCTCCACGTAAGTGAATGTGCCGCCCGGCTCATCGAAGTCGACGGTCAGCCGGGCGTAGGAGAGGCCGGTGACCAGGGCGAGGAGCCCGGCGAGTCCGAAGGCGAGGAAGGCGGCGTTGCCCGCCTGCGTGGCGGCCGTGCCCAGCACCGCGAAGATGCCGCCACCGACCATGCCCCCCACCGCCATGGCACAGGCGTCGAATAGGGAGAGCTTCCCGCCGTCGTTTCGCGCGCTGCTCGTTTCGCGTTCTCCTGCTCTACGATCGGAAGGACCGGTGCGAACTCACAAACCGTCCGCGCGGCGTACATTCG
>JASFLD010000387.1:0-4689 GCA_050118275.1 Gemmatimonadales bacterium | reverse complement strand
ATCGAGCATGTGACCCTCCCAGATGAGCCCCACGGCGAGCCAGGTCTGGTTCGACTCGGCCTCGCCGGCCTGCTGCAAGCGGGTGAAGGCGGCGAGCGCTTGCTCGTAATCGCCGGTGTCGTAGAGGGCGAAGCCGATCCTCAACAGTCCGATCGCCTCGGAAGTATTCTCCAGCCACTCCGGCGTGTAGGCGGCGGCGATCTGTCGACTGCCGCTCATCCCCCAGCCGGCGGCCCGCAGCGCGTACATGGGCGATGCCCGCCAGTTGGCGCGCCAGGCAGCGAGATGTCGCTGAAATTTCTGGATGTCTGCTGCGGGGACCGGCGGCAAGTCGGTGACGAACTCTTCGAGCGCGTCGAAGAAGACGTCGGGGTTCTCGTTGTAGACGGAATGCCCAGCGCCTTCGACGACGATCATCCGCGCGTTGGGATGGTTGCGAGAGAGGATCGTCGGCTTGGGTTGGCCCCAGGTCAGGTCCCACTTACCCTCGAGCAGCAGCGTGGGGATCGGGTTCCCATCGAAGGCACCCGTCAAATCCACCTTCTGTTGGCTCTGGTTCATGATCGAGTTGAAGTCGGTGTCGTGCACCCACTCGTAGAGCGCGCCGTACGCGAACTCCTCCGGAGTCGGCTTGTAGAAGTTCTGCCGCTTCCAATCCCCGTTGATGTGGTTGTTGTAGACGAGCAGCCGCAGGTACTTCTCGTACGACCAGCCTTCTCGCTCGCGTAGCTCTCGCAGCCGTGCGCGAATTTCGCGCATCTTGTCGATCTCCGCCTGGGTGATGTAGTCGTACTGGTGCGAGTCGCCCAGATCGGTCCACATGCCGGGGCTGGCGCCCACGAGGACGAGGCCGGCGACGTGTTGTGGATGGGTCGTCGTATAGTACTGGGCGAGGAAGCCGCCGTAGGAGAAGCCGAGCAGGACCCACTTGTCGATGCCGAGTGCGACGCGTAACGCGTCGAGATCGCTGACCGCTTGTTCGACGGAATAGCCGTCGGGGCCGGGCTCGTAATCGGACAGGCCGGTGCCGCGCTGGTCGTAGTAGATGACCCGGGCATAGTCGCGGGCGCGGCCGAACCATGGGTGGAAGTAGTGGTGCGTACCGCCGGGCCCGCCGTTGATCAGGACGAGGGGAATGCCCGAGCCCTCTTCCTCGACGTACAGCTCGGCGCCGCCTACGTCGATGCGCCGTACAGTAAGGTCCAGGTTCTCCTCGAGGCGCGGCACCTCCGGGACGTTCGTGAAGATGCCGTCCTCTATGTGGACGAGCGAGTCGAGGATGGATTCCCGCTGCTGAGCGGCAGCCTGGTGGCTGCCCAGCGCGAGATATGTGAGCGCGATAAAAATCGGCAACGGGCGTACGCGGCATGGAGTGGTCATGGCAACTGACTCTGGTCGCTGTTTCCGGTTCGTGTCGTATCTACCCTTGGGACGCTGCAATCGCCCCACGGGGTTGGAAGGCCCGATCCTATTCCTTGATCAATCCGTAGAGGCGTACGTGCTCGACGTCCATATCGTCGGTCCAGCGTCCCAGCACGAAGTCGCGGCCGATCTGGTGGATCGTGAAACGCTCCGGCGTCTCGACGACGCCGAGCATCTCACCGCTCGGATCGAACACCGTCCAGCGCGGCCGCTCGTCGCCGGGCCGCCGGTATTCCTCGACCCAGAGATTACCCGCCGCATCGACGGCCAGGCTTCCGTAGGCCGGGAACTGTTCCGGGAATGGCATGTTGGCCAGGGACTGCTCGACGAAGTCGCGGGGCGGTCCGTCTCCGCCGGCGTTCTCGAGCCGCTCTTCCTTGTAGCGCTCGATGTCCGCGGCGGTGACCGGGAGGTTGGGCTGATCGCGGCGGACGATGCGGAGAAGCTCGCCGGTTTCCGAGTAGTAGCCGATCTGGTAGGCGTCTGTTGTGCCGAAGTAGAATCCCTGCTCGTAAACGGCGTGTTGGGGAAAGCGGCCGAAGGCGCGCGCCGATGCCATCACCCGGGTCTCCGCGCCGCCCGACGTTCGCAGGTAGACCTCGCTGCCCGGGAAACGGCCCAGGGTGTCGAGAACCGCTGCGTCGCGGTCGCAGTGGAGGTAGACCATCGTGTCACGGCGAAGCCCGTCCTTGATCTCGTCGCCGATCAGAAACGGTTGCACGCCAACCAGCAACGACCCGTCGCCGAACGGAGCGATGATCGTGGGGAAACCGCCCATCTCGTTGAGGAACTGGAGCTGAAACGAGCGCACGAACTCGCCGGCGGGATCGAAGAACGAGAGGCGCCGGTTGCGCCAGTCGTAGGTGAGCAGCGTGTCGCCGGGTAGCGCACGAACCCACATGAGTTCACCGAATTCCCCCGGTCCGCCGCCCTCCCTACCGACGGAGAGCAGGTGGACGCCGTTCGAGTCGTAGAAGCGGAGCTCGCGGGTTCCGCCGTTGGCGACCACGATGCGCCCGTCGCTCAGCTGGACGGCGCTCCCCACCCGGAAAAGTTGATAGGCCGGGTCGCCTTCGAGCACGCCGATGTCGAGGCGCGGCTCTTCCGACAATTGCCACTTGTGACCGTCCGGCCAGGCGTAGTCAGTGTTCTCGACGATCTGCACGCCGGCGCTGTCGCGGACGGTGGAGCCGGAGGCACCGCCGGAGCCGGCGTCGCAAGCCGCGAGGGAGAGCGCCAGCGCGGCCAGGGGTGGAGCCGCCCCAAACGCGAGGCTGTTGGACTGCCGGATCCTACGGATAGCTTCTCTCATGTTGGTCCTCAACAGCGAGTTCGGTCGTGAGAGAATCAGGCGCCGTCTCGACGTGACCAGATACGTGTGCGGCGCCGACGCGGTTTCGATCCTTCAGCAGGTCGTAGACCTGGATGTGCTCGACGTCCATGTCGTCGACTCCGCGTCCCAGTACATAGTCGCTTCCGATCTCGTACACCCTGAACCGCTCCGGCGTTTCGACGACGCCGAGCATCACGCCGTCGGGATCGAAGACGGTCCAGCGAGGCTGATCGTCGCCCGGTCGCCGGTACTCGGCCACCCACAGGTTGCCCTCCGCGTCGGAGATGAGGCCGCTGAAGGCAGGCATGGTCTTGGGGACTGGCAGCGCGTCGAAATTCTTCAGCCAGAACTGCCGGCGGCTGTTGTCGTTCGTCCGCTGTAGAACGTCCTGCCGGTAACGCTCCACATCCCCGGGCGTCACTTCGAGATTGGGCAGGGTCCTGCGAATCACGCGCTGCAAGGTCCCGTCGGTGGCGTAGTAGACGATCTCGTACGAGTCGCCGCTGCCGAAATAGAAACCGTCGTCGTAGACCGCCGTGGCGGGCGAGCGGCTGAACGGCGGGTTGGCGCCGTAGGTCGCTTGACCCTCGCTCCAGACATACCACTCGTCTCCGGGGAAGTAGCCCAGCGTGTCGACCAGGGCGCCGTCGAGGTCCACCAGCAGATAGTAGGTCGAGTCGCGGATCAGGCCCGCGCGGGCCTCGCCGGTACGGAAGGCGAGTTCGCTGACGACCAGCCTCTGATCGGCCGTGAGGCCGAGCGGCATGGGCAGCGCGGCGGCGCCGGCCAGGGTCGCGAACATGAAGGAGCGAGCGAAAGCCCCGGCGGGCCCGAACACCGACATGCGGCGGAGATCCCGGTCGAAGGTGATGACCGAATCGCCGGGTAGCGGCCAGACGGTCCACAACGCCTCGAACTCGCCGGGGCCGCCGCCCTTGCGCCCGCTGGAGTACAAGTAGGAGCCGTCGGAGTCGAAGAAGCGGATCTCGCTGCTGCCGCTGTTGGCGACAGCGATTCGGCCGTCGGCCAGCGTGACGGCGTTGACGACATGGAAGAGCTGGTCGTACTCCGGGCCGTCGAGGGTGCCGATGTCGAGTCGCGGCTGGTCAGAGAGACGCCAGCCCTCGCCGTTCGGCCACTGATAGTCACGGTTGAGAGTGATGCGAACGCCGCTGCTGTCGCGCACCTCGAACCCGGCATCGGCGCGGGTTACGGCATCGCAGCCTACGAAAGCCAAGGCCAGTACGCCGAGCCAGAGCGCGAGGCTTTGCTCGATCGTGCGCCAATGGCGACGGGATTTGCGGACCCTCATCGTTCACCTTTCGGCTCGGGATGGCTGAGGCGTCGGGCACGTGACTCCCTCAACTTCCATAGATGCGCGAGACGTGGAAAGAGACACATCGGTCCGCGGCTCGTCTGGCGATCCCCCGTCGCAGTCCGCAGCTTGGAGTCGGTCCCCGCATGTAAACGCGGGGCTTGGCTCATGACGTCACAGGGTCGAAGGATGGGCCACCGGGAGTTCTGGTTGAGCGGACCGACGAGAGCAGATGACAGCGATTACGCCCTCATCGAGGGCGCCCAGGCCGGCGACGGAAGGGCATTCGACGATCTGGTCCGGCGGTACTACGAGCGGATCTACCGGTGGGCGGTGGCGCGGACCGGCGATCGGGATGACGCGGAGGATGTGACGCAGGAGGCTCTGTTGCGGCTACACCGGCACCTGCCGGGCTTCGACGGCCGGTCACGTTTCAGCACCTGGCTGTACCAGGTCACCCGCAGCGCGGCCGCCGATCTGCACCGCAGGCGTACGCGGCGTGCGCGGCTGGCCTTGCGGGTCAAGCGCGATTCGCCGGCTGCGATCGATCCGCGTGGGCGAGAACCGGCGACGGACGAAAGACGTGCGAGCGATTTGGTGAAGACGTACCTGGAGAAGC
>JASFLD010000386.1:0-4690 GCA_050118275.1 Gemmatimonadales bacterium | reverse complement strand
GAGCCCGCGCAAGGCCTGACCGATCAGGGCCTGCTCGAAGAGCGGCGCTTTCGCCAGCGGCCGCACCCGGCGGCCGGCGGCCTTCATCACGACCAGCGCGTCCATCACGCTGTTGGGGTGATTCGCGATCAGCAGGACGGGGCCGGCCGGGATGTCCGGGCCCAGGCGCCCGAGGTCGTAGAAGCGGTCCAGCGCCCACATCGCGCCTTTCAGAACGAAGCGAGCCGCGGCCGATTGAATGTCGAACATCCACCAGTTGAATATCGAAGGCCCATCTGAATATCGAATATCGAACACCCATCAGTTGAATATCGAACGAATATCGAAGGCCCATCTGATCTTGGAAATTCGAAATTCCCTATTCGATATTGGCAATTCAGAAGGTTCGGAAGTTGATGATGCGGCGTTCGTGCGGCCGCACGTCGATGGGGCCGAGGATCAGCTCGTCCTCCGCCTGTGCCACCGGGCCCGGCCGACCGCCGCCGAACACGAGGTGGAGATCGTGATCGCCGGGCGGGACGCGCAGCCTCGCCATCCAGATGCGGGTGGGCAGGCCCAGCCAGGCCCGCGTGTCGGCCCGTTCGGTGACCACGTTCACCACGTTGGCCAGGACGCCGACCACGTCGCCGGCCGCCTCGCCGCCCTCCTCCTCCGCCTTTTCCTCCAGCTTCTCCGCCGCGACGTACTTGATCAGCGCGCGCGCGATGGTCTTGGCGTAGATGCCGAGCAGGCGGTCGCGGAACGCTTCACCCTGCAGCGCGGTGACGTCCAGCGCGATTCGACCCCATGCCGTGTCGGCTCCCGCCGCCGTTACCGCCAGCCGCTCGAACAGCGCTTCGCCGGTGCCGTAGACGGGGAACGACATGGGCAGCACGTAGGCCAACTCGCGCCCATCGAAGTAGGCGCCGTGCGTGGCGTCGAAGCGCCCGGCGTCGTACTCGCTGGCCAGCGCCTCGGCCACTTCCAGTTGCGCGTCCCTTCCCTCGGCCACTATCCGCTTCGACCGCGCCTCGGTGATCGGGATGAAGACGCGCGCCTCGTGGATCGGCGCCACCAGGCCTTCTTCGACCATGATGACGATCTCGCCCCAGTCGGCCGGGACGCCGCCGCCATCCGCCGGCCGGCCGCCCGCCGAACCTTCCGATTGCCAGACGCGGGCGCCGTAACGCTCGCGGTAGAGATCGAGATGGTCGACGAAGCCGAGCCGCGCCGCCAGGCGCATCAGGTCACCGATCAGGTCGTCGGGCGGCGTCCGCTCCGCCGCCAGGTATCCCGCCTCGGCCAACCGCAGGGCGACGTAGGCGTTGCCGGGGTCGTCCTTCTCCAGGCCCAACCCGACCAGGTGATCGAAGAACGGTGGATCGAGGTAGGGCGCGTCCCCCTGGTCGCGGGAGAACTGGAGCTTCGAGGCCAGCTTGCGCCACTCGACCCACGACTCGCGCTCGTCGTCCAACTGCAGGTAGTTCAGACCCTTGTAGTAGTTGACCAGGAAGCTCTCGATGCCGTGGGGCTCGAACTTGAGGATGAGGTCGGAGGTGATCAGCGACAGCGCCGCCCGGGTGATGCTCTTCGTGTAAAGGTCATCGATCCGCTGCTCGACGAACTCGAACCGGGCGTTGCTCAACTCCGGGTCGCCGGCGTAGTGGAGGAGCAGACCGTCCTCGAGCGCAAAGAGCAGATCGTCCGTCCCGCGCCCCGCATCGGACAGGCGGGCGCGCGCCTCCTCGAGGTCGTTCTGCCGCAGGGCGTCGCGGACGCCGTCCATCGTCCAGGTGTGACCGGCACAGCCGGACAGCGCCAGGTAGCATCCGAACGCGAGAACCCAACTGCCGCGCATCTTCCCTCAGGCGTAGCTCGATTCGAGCGGACCGGGGCGGAACCCGGACCCGCTCAGAAACCGAGGCCGCTGCGCGAGATCTCTTTCTTGATCTTGTTCTGGCCGATCCAGACCCGCTCGTTGTTCTCTATGTTCGTCAGGTAGAGATCGACCTGGTAGAACTTGACCTCGGTGCCGCCCTCCCGGTCGATGATCACATCGATCGTGCCGTTCAGCATGTAGTCGGCGCCCGTCTCGGCGCGCAGCCGCTTGCGCGTCTCTTCCGTCGCCCAGTCCTGCTGCTGCTCGCGCTCCTCGCGCAGCTCCTCGCGCTCCAGCGGGTTCGCCACCACGCGGACCTGGCCGGAATTGACGTAGGCCCGTTCCAGGTCACGGATGAACGTGCCGGTGGCGATGTGCTCCATGCTCCGGTTGCCTACCGTGCCGACGATGACGACCGGTTTCGTCTCGTACTCGATGGCGTGCTGCTGGATCCAGGGGTGGCTCAGACAGTCGGTGATCATCCGGTCGGCGGTGAGCCGCGAGTCGGTGTCGTTCCAGAAGCCGCTCAGATCGGTGGTCGATTCGGGATCGATGCGGCGAACGGTCTTACCGCCGCATCCGGTCGTGATGACGTATGCCAGAAAGAGGATCGCGGTGGCCCGCGCTACGCTCGTCAGTTTTCCTCGCATTGGAACCTCCGGCCCAGTATCAACCCCTCGAAATCCTTCCAACAGGGAAGCTACCGAGGCCGTCGCCGGGAGCAAGTGTCGGGGTTCACCAGGTAGGGGCGCGCCGGACGTTCTCTTCGCCCGCGCGTAAAGCTTCCCAATAGGCCGCAATGACGTGCTCGACGGCTCGATTGCACATCTTCGCCGTGCAGCGCGCCGCCCGCACCGCGAGGTCAGGCGGTAACCGGCCGTCGAACAGCACGACCTCGACGGCGTCACGTACGCGATCGATGGCGCCGATGATGGTACGCAAGCTCAGCCGCTCGCGACCCGCCGCGCCGCCCGCCGCGCGCGCCGCGGCGACGACGATCCGCCAGCTGCGACGCGCCCGGTCGAACTGCCAGTTCTCCAGCGCGATCCCGGCCTCGATGGCCGCGGGTAGCACGTCGGGGTTCGAGAAGTCAGGGAACTCGTGCCGATGTTCCCACAGGTAGGAGGCCGGCGAAAGCGCCCGCTCTAATTCCATTCCCAAATTCACAAGACCAGAACCACCACCGCCCGGTCGGCAGAGGACGCCAGGGAAAGGGGACCCTCACAACCGGCGCGAGTGCACGTTCGGTGCCACGCCGCCAACATTGAGAAGCCAGCGTCCACGCCCTATGTCGGGGCCGAGGCCGCCGGCGCGGCCGGTCAACGTGACCGAGGCGGCCGCCACTTTGCCGGCACCGGCCCCGGGCCGCACGCGCCCGTGGCTGGCGCGTCCGGCGCGCCCTATATTGGTAGGAGATCCAGACACGAACAGTCAGGACGAGTTTTGGCTCCAGCCCCCGCTTCAACCCCAGGGAGAGAGTCGATGCCAGACAGCCTTCGCGCGCCGCTCGTCGTTATCGAGCTCGTCGCGCTCGCCGTCATCCTCGCCGTCGTCAGCGACCCGGTCCCGCGCGTCGCCTTCGGCCTGGTCGTCGGCTTGCTGCTCGCCTACGCGGCGCTCAAGCCCCGCCGTCCGCTCGAAGAGTTGGGGGTGCCGGAAGGCTACGACGAGCGGCGGCACGACCACCTGTTCCGTCACTGGGTCAACGTCCTGCTGAAGAAGATCCGCGAGTTCCACACCGTCGCGGATGGCGTCAGCAGTGGCGGGATGAACTCGGCGATCGGACAGATGCGGTTGAACGAAGTCGAGCGCGAGATTCAGGATCTGCTGTCACAGGTGACCCAGACGGCGAAGCCGGACAAGCTGAGAAAGGGCCGACGCGGGATGCGTGCCCGGACGGAGGCCCGCCCGGTCGAAACCTACGAAGAGACTTATAACGAGACCTCGGCTCCCAACGAGACCTCGGCTCCCCTCTAGCGGGTTACGGACCCGGGCTGGCTTGCCGCCCGGCCCGCCCGCTGTGTAGCAGCGCCGCCGCGGCGACACCGACGGCTGCGCCCGCGGCCCCGGCCACCAGATCGGCGAAATCGGCATCCCGAAACGGTACCAGCGCCTGGAGCAGCTCGACCAGCAGCGCCGCAGCCGTGGCCAGCCCGAACGCGCGCATCGCACCCGCCCAGCTCTGCTGGGTCTCGTACCAGAAGATCAGCAAGGCGAGCCCACCGAACAATCCCACGTGCGCGACCTTGTCGAACCCCGACGGCGCCAGGTTGGTCTTCGGTAGCGGCGTCAGCGTCGCCACCAGCAACAGCACCAGGTAAACGGTCAACAACAGGTGGCGATAACGGCGTAGATCTATCACTTTAATCGTCGTCCTCTCCAGGCTTCCGACTCAGCCGCGCCAAGGTTAAGCTGACAGGGCCATGTCGCGCAAATCATTCTCGTTACTGCGGGCCGCCGCCCTTTGCTGTCTGGGCTTGCCGGCGCTCATCGCGCCCCGCACGTCGCTCGCGCAGTCCAACTCGCCCCCGCCCGCCGATTCGCTTCGGCCGCCGGGCGCGACGTTGCGTCGCTGGGACGAGAACGCCTGGCTGACCATCTACGACCGTAGCGGCGCCTACTTCGGCCGGGTCAGCGACCGCGGCATCCTGCAGCGCTTCAACAAATTGATGGACTTCGAGTATCACCTCGACGTCATCTCGTATGCGCCCAGCCTGACCGAGACCCGCGACTGGTACGCCCGCGAGAACGGCGCCCGCGCCTGGGGCGGCAGCCTCAATCATCTCAAGCTGCTGGCCGAGGGGCACTTCAAGGTCGCCGTGCCTTTAGGCA